>NZ_JBEXDZ010000108.1:0-32833 GCF_040606085.1 Streptomyces sp. NPDC005485
GTTTGAGGACGAGCGCGAAGCGCGATGCAGGGGGAGAGGGGGCGCAGCCCCCAGGTCAACGGGATGGGCAGGGGCGGAGGGGGCGAAAACCCTCCCCCGCCACCCCCCGCACCTCAGGGTGAAGCCGGCGGATACAGCGATCGTGGCAGCTGGGACGCCGCCGCGGCGTCCAGGAGCCACAGGGTGCGGGCACGCCCGTACGCCCCCGCGGCAGGCGCCTGTACCTCGCCCGCCCCCGACAGGGCGATCGCCGCGGCCTGCGCCTTGTCCTCGCCGGCCGCGAGGAGCCACACCTCACGAGCGGCCCGGATCGCGGGCAGCGTGAGCGACACCCGCGTGGGCGGCGGCTTCGGCGCACCGTGCACGCCGACCACCATCCGCCCCGTCTCCCGCACCGCGGGCAACTCCGGGAAGAGCGAGGCCACATGGGTGTCCGGCCCGACGCCCAGCATCAGCACGTCGAAGGTCGGCACGGAACCGTGGTTCTCGGGGCCGGCGGCGAGCGCCAGCTCCTCCGCGTACGCGGCAGCCGCCGCATCCGCGTCGGCGCCGTAGGGACCGTCCGACGCGGGCATGGCATGCACCCGCTTGGGATCCAGCGGCACCGAGTCCAGCAGGGCCTCGCGGGCCTGCGTGACATTGCGCTCGGGGTCGCCCTCGGGCAGGAACCGCTCGTCGCCCCACCACAGGTCGAGGCGGCCCCAGTCGATGGCGTCCCGGGCGGGCGCGGCGGCCAGCGCGGCGAGCAGCCCGTTGCCGTTGCGGCCGCCGGTGAGGACCACGGAGGCGTAGCCGCGCGAGGCCTGCGCGTCCACGACCTTCGTGATCAGCCGGGCGGCGGCCGCCTGGGCCATCAGCTCCTTGTCACGGTGGACGACGAGCTGCGGAGTACTCACTTCGCGGCCGCCTTCTTGGCCGGAGCCCGCTTGGCGGCGGCCTTCTTCGCCGGCGCCTTCGAGGCGGTCGCGACGGAGGCGCCACCCGCCTCCATCGCCTCGGACGTGGCCTCCGCCGCGGTGACGGTCAGCCGGTCCACGCCGAACCGCAGCGCCGAGGCGTAGGTGTCGTCCGGGTCGAGCCGGCGCAGCTCCTCCGCGATCAGTTCGGCCGTGTCACGGCGCTTGAGCGCCACCGCACGGTCGGGCTGGCCCTGGATGGAGAGCGTGGCGAGCGTTCCGTCCGCGCGGTCCAGGACGATCGGGCCGCAACTCGTGCCCATCCGGACGGAGGTGAGGCCGGGACCGGAGGACAGGGAACGCCTGACGGGGACGTCGAGGCGGTCCGCCAGCCACATCGCGAGCAGCTCGCAGCTGGGGTTGAACTCCTCGCCCTCCACCTCGACCTCCTCGACCTGGCAGGTGACCTGGTCGAGGGCGGCGGCCAGCATCGAGCGCCACGGCGTGATGCGGGTCCACGCGAGGTCGGTGTCACCCGGCGTGTAGGCGTCGGCGCGGGCGCTCAGCTCCCGCACCGGGGTCTCGGCCGCGTAGGTGTCGGTGACCCGGCGCTGGGCGAGCGCGCCGAGCGGGTCCCGCGCCGGGTCGAGCGGCGCGTTCACCGGCCACCAGACGACGACCGGGGCGTCCGGCAGCAGAAGCGGAAGGACCACCGACTGGGCGTGGTTGACGACCTCGCCGTACAGCCGCAGGACGACCGTCTCGCCGGTGCCCGCCTCCACGCCCACCCGCACCTCGGCGTCGAGGCGCGACTTCGTGCGGTCGCGGGGCGAGCGGGAGACGCGCTTGACCACCACGAGGGTGCGCGAGGGGTGCTCGCGCGAGGCCTCGTTGGCCGCCTTGAGGGCGTCGTAGGCGTTCTCCTCGTCGGTGACGATGACGAGGGTGAGGACCATGCCGACGGCGGGGGTGCCGATGGCGCGGCGGCCCTGCACGAGCGCCTTGTTGATCTTGCTGGCCGTGGTGTCCGTCAGGTCTATCTTCATGGGCGACGCCAGCTCCGTCCGTCTCGCTCCAGCATCTGGTCCGCCTCGACGGGCCCCCACGTTCCGGACGGGTACTGCGCGGGCTTGCCGTGCTTGTCCCAGTACTGCTCGATCGGGTCGAGGATCTTCCAGGACAGCTCGACCTCCTCCGTACGCGGGAAGAGGTTCGAGTCGCCGAGCAGCACGTCCAGGATGAGCCGCTCGTACGCCTCCGGGCTCGACTCCGTGAACGACTCGCCGTAGGCGAAGTCCATGGACACGTCCCGGATCTCCATCGAGGTGCCCGGCACCTTGGAGCCGAAGCGGACCGTGATGCCCTCGTCCGGCTGGACGCGGATGACGATCGCGTTCTGGCCGAGCTCCTCCGTCGCCGTGTGGTCGAAGGGGGAGTGCGGGGCGCGCTGGAAGACCACCGCGATCTCGGTGACGCGGCGGCCCAGGCGCTTGCCGGTGCGCAGGTAGAAGGGGACACCCGCCCAGCGGCGGTTGTCGACCTCGACCTTGATGGCCGCGTAGGTGTCGGTCTTCGACTTGGGGTCGATGCCGTCTTCCTGGAGGTAGCCGACGGCCTTCTCGCCGCCCTGCCAGCCGGTCGCGTACTGCCCGCGGACGGTGTCCTTGCCCAGGTCCTTGGGCAGCTTCACCGCGCCGAGCACCTTGGTCTTCTCGGCGGCGAGCGCGTCCGCGTCGAAGGAGGCGGGCTCCTCCATCGCGGTCAGGGCCATCAGCTGGAGCAGGTGGTTCTGGATGACGTCACGGGCGGCGCCGATGCCGTCGTAGTAGCCGGCGCGGCCGCCGATGCCGATGTCCTCGGCCATGGTGATCTGCACGTGGTCGACGTACGACCGGTTCCAGATCGGCTCGAACATCTGGTTGGCGAAGCGCAGCGCCAGGATGTTCTGGACCGTCTCCTTGCCCAGGTAGTGGTCGATGCGGAAGACCTGGTCCGGGGCGAAGACCTCCTCGACGGTCGTGTTGAGGTCCTCGGCCGACTGGAGGTCGTGGCCGAAGGGCTTCTCGATGACCGCGCGGCGCCAGGAACCACCCTCCTGGTCGGCCAGCCGGTGCTTCTTCAGCTGCTGGATGACCACCGGGAAGGCGGACGGCGGCACCGACAGATAGAAGGCGAAGTTGCCGCCCGTGCCCTGCGCCTTGTCCAGTTCCTCGATCGTGTCGCGCAGCCGCTCGAAGGCGTCGTCGTCGTCGAAGGTGCCCTGGACGAAGCGCATCCCCTGGATGAGCTGGTGCCAGACCTCCTCGCGGAACTCCGTGCGCGCGTGCTCCTTGACGGCGTCGTGGACCTCCTGCGCGAAGTCCTCGTTCGCCCACTCGCGGCGGGCGAACCCGACGAGCGAGAAGCCCGGTGGAAGCAGACCGCGGTTCGCCAGGTCGTACACGGCGGGCATCAGCTTTTTACGTGACAAATCGCCCGTAACGCCGAAGATCACCAGGCCCGACGGCCCCGCGATACGCGGGAGCCGTCGGTCCGCGGCGTCACGGAGCGGATTCGCTCCGGTGACGGGGGAAGGTGACAAGGTTTCAGCCCTCCGAGGGGGCGAGGCGCTGGAGCTCCGCCTCGGTCGACTTGAGCAGGTCGTTCCAGGACGCCTCGAACTTCTCGACGCCCTCGTCCTCCAGCAGCTGGACCACGTCGTCGTAGGAGATCCCGAGCTTCTCGACGGCGTCGATCTCGGCGCGCGCCTGCTCGTAGGTACCGGCGATGGTGTTGCCGGTGATCTGCCCGTGGTCCTCGGCGGCGAACAGGGTCGCCTCCGGCATGGTGTTCACCGTGTTCGGCGCGACCAGGTCGTCGACGTACAGGGTGTCCTTGTAGGCCTTGTCCTTGACGCCGGTCGAGGCCCACAGCGGACGCTGCCTGTTGGCCTGCGCCTTGTCGAGAGCGGCCCAGCGGTCAGAGGAGAAGACCTCCTCGTACGCCTGGTAGGCGAGCCGCGCGTTGGCGAGGCCGGCCTTTCCGCGCGCGGCCTTGGCCTCGTCGGTGCCCAGGGCGTCGATCCGCTTGTCGATCTCGGTGTCCACGCGGGACACGAAGAACGACGCCACCGAGTGGATCTTGGAGAGGTCCAGGCCCGCGGCCTTCGCCTTCTCCAGGCCCGCCAGGTAGGCGTCCATGACCTCGCGGTAGCGCTCCAGCGAGAAGATCAGCGTGACGTTGACGCTGATGCCCCTGCCGATGACCTCGGTGATCGCGGGCAGGCCCGCCTTGGTCGCCGGGATCTTGATGAGCGTGTTGGGACGGTCCACCAGCCAGGCCAGCTGCTTGGCCTCGGCGACGGTGGCGGTGGTGTGGTGGGCCAGGCGCGGGTCGACCTCGATGGAGACCCGGCCGTCCTGGCCGCCGGTCGCGTCGAACACCGGGCGCAGGATGTCGGCGGCGTCACGGACGTCCGCCGTCGTGATCATGCGGATGGCCTCTTCGACGGTGACCTTGCGGGCGGCGAGGTCGGTGAGCTGCTGCTCGTAACCGTCACCGCTGCTGATCGCCTTCTGGAAGATCGACGGGTTGGTGGTGACGCCCACGACGTGCTGCTGGTCGATCAGTTCCGCGAGGTTGCCGGACGTGATCCGCTTGCGCGACAGGTCGTCCAGCCAGATCGCGACGCCTTCCTCGGAGAGGCGCTTGAGTGCGTCTGTCATGGAAATTGCATCTCCTACGTGTCGTATATCAGCGTCAGCGCTGGGCTGCGGCGATCGATTCCCGGGCTACGGCGGCGACGTTCTCGGCAGTGAAACCGAACTCCTGGAAGAGCACCTTGCCGTCGGCGGAAGCCCCGAAGTGCTCCAGGGAAACGATGCGACCCGCGTCCCCGACGAACCGGTGCCAGGTCAGACCGATCCCGGCCTCGACCGCGACCCGCGCCTTCACGGACGGCGGCAGGACGCTGTCCCGGTACCCCTGGTCCTGCTCCTCGAACCACTCCACGGACGGCATCGAGACCACCCGCGTCGGGACCCCCGAGCCCTGGAGCTGCTCGCGCGCCTCGACGGCGACGTGTACCTCGGAGCCGGTGGCGATGAGGATGACCTCGGGCGCGCCGCCCTCGGCCTCGAACAGCACGTAACCGCCCTTGGCGGCGTCCTCGTTGGCCTCGTACGTCGGCACACCCTGGCGGGTCAGCGCCAGACCGTGCGGGGCGCCCTTGCCGAAGACCTTCGTCCAGCGCTTGAGGATCTCGCGCCAGGCGATCGCCGTCTCGTTGGCGTCGGCGGGGCGGACGATGTTCAGGCCGGGGATGGCACGCAGCGTCGCCAGGTGCTCGACCGGCTGGTGGGTGGGGCCGTCCTCGCCCAGACCGATGGAGTCGTGCGTCCACACGTACGTCACCGGCACGTGCATCAGAGCCGACAGCCGGACCGCGTTGCGCATGTAGTCGGAGAACACCAGGAAGGTGCCGCCGTAGATACGCGTGTTGCCGTGCAGCGCGATGCCGTTCATCTCCGCGGCCATCGAGTGCTCACGGATACCGAAGTGGATCGTTCGGCCGTACGGGTCCGCCTCCGGCAGCGGGTTGTCCGCCGGGAGGAAGGAGCTGTTCTTGTCGATGGTGGTGTTGTTCGAGCCCGCGAGGTCGGCCGAGCCGCCCCACAGCTCGGGGATCACCGCGCCGAGCGCCTGCAGGACCTTGCCGGACGCGGCACGCGTCGCGACACCCTTGCCCGCCTCGAAGACCGGGATCTTCTCCTCCCAGCCCGTCGGCAGCTCGCCCGCGGCGATGCGGTCGAACTCGGCGGCGCGCTCGGGGTTGGCGGTGCGCCAGGCGGCGAAGCCCTTCTCCCACTCGGCCCTGGCCTGGGCGCCGCGGTCGAGGGCCTCACGGCTGTGCGCGAGCACCTCGTCGGCGACCTCGAACGACTTCTCGGGGTCGAAGCCCAGCACACGCTTGGTGGCCGCGACCTCGTCGTCACCGAGCGCCGAGCCGTGCGCGGCCTCGGTGTTCTGCGCGTTCGGGGCCGGCCAGGCGATGATCGAGCGCATCGCGATGAACGACGGCCGGTCGGTGACGGCCTTCGCCGCCTCGATCGCGTCGTACAGGGCGTGCGGGTCGAGGTCGCCGTCCGGCTTCGGGGCCACGCGCTGCACATGCCAGCCGTACGCCTCGTACCGCTTGACGGTGTCCTCGGAGACCGCGGTCTCGGTGTCGCCCTCGATCGAGATGTGGTTGTCGTCCCACAGCAGGACCAGGTTGCCGAGCTGCTGGTGACCGGCCAGCGAGGACGCCTCGGCGGAGATGCCCTCCTGGAGGCAGCCGTCGCCGGCGATCGCGAAGATGAAGTGGTCGAACGGGGAGGTGCCGGGGGCGGCCTCCGGGTCGAACAGACCGCGTTCGTAGCGCGCGGCCATCGCCATGCCCACGGCGTTGGCGACACCCTGGCCGAGCGGGCCGGTCGTGGTCTCGACGCCCGTGGTGTGCCCGTACTCGGGGTGGCCGGGGGTCTTGGAGCCCCACGTCCTGAACGCCTTCAGGTCGTCCAGCTCCAGGCCGAAACCGGCCAGGTACAGCTGGGTGTAGAGGGTCAGGGACGAGTGACCGGCGGACAGGACGAATCGGTCCCGTCCCACCCAGTCGGCGTCCGCCGGGTCGTGCCGCATCACCTTCTGGAAGAGGGTGTACGCGGCAGGCGCCAGGCTCATCGCCGTACCGGGATGGCCGTTGCCGACCTTCTGTACGGCATCGGCGGCCAGGACGCGGGCGGTGTCAACGGCCCGCTGGTCCAACTCGGTCCACTCGAGGTCTGTGGTGGTCGGCTTGGTGCTCACCCTGGGTCAGGGCTCCTCTCCACATGTCACGCATGTCGAATGCCGGTGCACTGGGCGCCCACCGGCCGTTGTCGAGCCTACCCCCGTAAGAACGTGCGTTTTTTCGAGTCATTCCAGACTGCCGGGACTCTTCACGATCCGCCTCCCGGCCGGTGCGTTCCTTATTCGGCAGGTGAATACGGAGTCGCTCGTTCGAGTACTCAATTGAGTGGCACCCGGCTCTTCGTGCGAGGGGTCGGAAGCGGTCCGGCCCGCTCTTCGCGGGCGCCCCCCAACACGACCCCACCCCCGCGAAGGTCGGGGTCTGGGCAACGTCTACAGTGGCGTGGTACGCGCGAGCCTTTACCGGGAGTTCACACCCGGGGCTTGCTGGGATGTCTCTGTCAGGGGTGTGCGTGACGGCCGTCGAATCCCGTCCAGCCGGGGTGCTCGCGGAGAGCAGCAGCCGGGGCCAGCGGCCGTTCGGGGCCCGTGTCAAGGCGTTTGTGGCGCTGACCAAGCCGCGGATCATCGAACTGCTGCTGATCACCACCGTTCCGGTGATGTTCTTGGCCCAGCAGGGTGTGCCCGACCTGAAGCTGGTGCTCCTCACCTGCCTCGGCGGCTATCTGTCCGCGGGCGGCGCCAACGCGCTGAACATGTACATCGACCGTGACATCGACGCCCTGATGGAACGCACCTCGCAGCGCCCGCTGGTCACCGGCATGGTCAGCCCCCGTGAGTGCCTGGCCTTCGGCATCTCGCTGGCGGTCGTCTCGACGCTCCTGTTCGGCCTGACCGTCAACTGGCTGTCGGCGTGGCTGTCGCTCGGAGCGCTCCTCTTCTACGTCGTCGTCTACACGATGATCCTCAAGCGGCGTACGTCGCAGAACATCGTCTGGGGCGGCATCGCGGGCTGTCTGCCGGTGCTCATCGGCTGGTCGTCCGTCACGAACTCCATGTCGTGGGCGCCGGTCATCCTCTTCCTCGTCATGTTCTTCTGGACGCCGCCGCACTACTGGCCGCTGTCCATGAAGGTCAAGGACGACTACGCGCGCGTGGGCGTGCCGATGCTGCCGGTCGTCGCCACCAACAAGGTGGTCGCCCGCCAGATCGTCATCTACAGCTGGGGAATGGTTGCGGTCTCGCTGCTGCTCACTCCGCTCGGCTACACCGGCTGGTTCTACACGGTCGTCGCCCTGGCGGCCGGCGGCTTCTGGCTCTGGGAGGCGCACGGGCTGCAAAACCGTGCCAAGGCCGAGGCGACGGGCGTCAAGCTCAAGGAGATGCGCCTGTTCCACTGGTCCATCACCTATGTGTCGATCCTCTTCGTGGCCGTCGCGGTGGACCCCTTCCTGCGCTAGGCACTCGGCTCTCCGCTCGGGCGGGGCGCGTGGTCAAGGCCACGCACCCCGCCCGTCGCCGTTTGATCTACCCGTCGGTAGCATCCTGGCCATGGCAGACACCCAGCAGGTTGACGAGAGCACCGGCGCCGCCCAGGACGCCAGGGCCGAGCGCAGGACGGCCAAGCTCGCGAAGCAGATCTCCGCCTTCGCCACGGCGCACGGCGGTGCCGAGGGACAGATCGCGTACATCGGCCAGAAGGGCGCCCGGATCGTGCTCGTCGGCGAGGACGGCGGCTGGGGCGACCTCGTGGCACCGACCCACGCGATCGCCGAGCAGGCGGTGCGGAAGGCCGGGATCACCGTGCACGAGACGTTCGACGGGGAGTTCGCGGCCAAGGTCGAGACCGGGCCGTACGAGTGGAAGCGGATGGCGGGCATCCAGGTCGGCGGCGCCGGCAAGGGCTGACGACGCCCCCGGCGCGCGGCCTCGCCGACGGCCGACAACTGTCGGTTGTTCGCACGGGGTGTGGGAGAGCAGCACCTGATGACCGGTTCACCCGTTAGGACCTGAAGAGGCACGGTCCAGTCACGGGGAGCCCGGATGATCGAAACGCCGTCCCTGGTGGACCAGTACTGCCACGGCGTACTGAGGACGGAGCTGGGCCTCGGCACCTTCGAGGCCCACCTCGCCCGCACCGAGGGCCCGCCGGCTCCCGGCACCACCTTCTTCGACACCCAGACCGGATTCGCCGTACGCCGCTGGTGTCCGCCGCTGCTGGGTCTGGAACCGCACTGCCCGCCCGCCCGCTACCTGGCGCGGCGCCGCGAACTCGGTGTCCTGGAGACGGGGCGCCGGCTGCTGCGGGGCAGCGGCATCACGACGTACCTCGTCGACACCGGTCTGCCCGGCGACCTCACCGGACCGCGCGAGATGGCGTCCGCGGGCGACGCCCAGGCGCACGAGATCGTCCGTCTGGAGCTGCTGGCAGAACAGGTCGCGGACACCTCGGGCACCGTCGAGTCCTTTCTCGCCAATCTCGCCGAGTCCGTCCACGGGGCCGCCGCGAACGCCGTGGCCTTCACCTCCGTGGCGGGCGTACGGCACGGTCTGGCGCTCGCGCCGGAGCCGCCCGCGCCGGGGGAGGTGCGGGGCGCGGTGGGCCGCTGGCTCACCGGGCGCCGGGTGGGCGGTGCGCTGAGCGATCCGGTGCTGCTCAGGCATCTGCTGTGGATCGCGGTGGCCTCCGGCCTGCCCCTCCAGCTGCACGCCGGACTCGGCGAACCCGGCCTGCGGGTGGACCGCACCGACCCCGTGCTGCTCACCGACTTCGTCCGCGCCACGGCCGGCCTCGGCACCGACCTCGTCCTGCTGTACGGCTACCCGTACCACCGGCACGCGGCACACCTGGCCGGTGTCTTCCCGCACGTCTACGCCGACGTGGGCGCGGCCCTGGTGCGGACGGGGGCGCGCGCGGCGGCCGTACTGGCGGAGATCCTCGAACTCGCGCCCTTCGGCAAGGTCCTCTTCTCCAGTGGCGCACACGGGCTGCCCGAACTTCATGTGGTCGGCGCACATCTCTTCCGGGAGGCGCTCGCTCGGGTCCTCGGCGGCTGGGTCGCCGAGGGGGCGTGGTCCCTGGCCGACGCGCAACGTGTGGCGGGACTGATCGCGGCGGGGAACGCCCGGCGGGTGTACGGGGTGGAGTGAGCGCCGCAGAATGTGCGGATGGCAGACAGGCAATCCACGGACCGGCTGCTCGACGACTTCCTCATCGCGGTCGGCGATCTCGCCCCCGTCGCCGTATGGGCACACGGGTCACTGGCCGGCGGTGACTACCAGGAGGGCCGCAGCGACCTCGATCTGATCGCGGTTGTGGAGCGTCCGATGACGTTGGCCGGCGTGCGCGGCGTGGTCCGGCTGCATCGGGGGCTGCGGAAGGCGGGGCCGCTCGCCGAGAACGTGCACTGCAGCTATCTGACGCCTGATGCGATGGCCGACGCCGACCGCTCCCACCTCACCTGGGCCCAAGGCCGGCTGATGCGCAGGCCCGTCACCCCGGTCACCCGCCGCGAACTGCACGCCTTCGGGCTCGTGCTGGACGGCAAACCGCCCGAGGACCTGCTGCCGCCCGTGTCGGACGCCGAGCTGCGCGAGTTCGTCGTACGCGACCAGCGGGAGTTCTGGCGGCCCTCGGTGGACAAGGCCCGGCTGTGGACGCGGGACATCTGGGTCGACCTGGGCATGGTGACCTTCGCCCGGGCGAGCGTCACGCTGCGGGAGGGCCGGCTGATCTCGAAGCGGGAGGCCCTGGACCTCCTGCCGGGGCTGGGGGCGCCTGTCGAGGTGGTGGACGACATCGGCGGGCGGCGGTACGGCGGTGACTGGCATGCCGGAGCGGCCGCGAAGGCTGGGGAGCCCCTGCCGCCGGCCGGTCCGTGGCTCGACCGCCGTGCCGAGCTGACCCGGGCGTTCCTGGGGCCCGCGATCGACCGACTGGTCGCGGCGTACGAATGAGCGTGCGGGCAAGGCGATGCGCGGCCTACGGCTCCGCCCAGCCGCCCTCGACGACCGGCAGCGGCAGGGGTTTGCCTCCCTCGGTGACCACGCGGGTGTCGTTCTCGTAGACCACACGGGAGAGTTCCACGGCGCCGGGGGCCCGGGAGAACTGGGTGCGGTAGTTGCCGTGCTGCTTCGGATGGCGGGCGGCGGGACCCACCACGGCGCAGTTGAAGCAGTCCTCCGGATCGAGCCGCGGGTCCATCCCGGCGCCGACGGCCAGACTGTTGGAGAGGACGACCCAGGCACCCTGCTCCTCGACGCAGCGCTGGGCCGCCACACGCTCCCAGCGGTCCTGGGGCTTGCGGCTGATCGGCGAGGCGAACAGCGGGACGAAGATGTGGGAGACCCCGAAGGCCTGGAACTTCGCCTCCCACAGGACCGACTGCTTGATGTCCTCGCAGATCAGGATGGCGATGCGGCCCAGAGCCGACTCCATCACGCTGATGTGCCGCCCCCGGGTGATGTCCTCGACCGCGAGGCAGTCGCGCGGCTCGCCGGGCAGCCCCCACCGGACGGCCTGGCCCTCGCCCATGGTGAAGCCCGCCATCTTGTCCTGCTCCAGCACGGCCTGGCCGGTGAGGCAGTCGACGAGGACGGCCCGGTTCGGCGGCGGGTCGTCGGTGCCGAGCGGACCGGTCCCGAGCAGGAGCCACTGCAGGCTGCTGTCCTGGGGCAGTTCGGTGAGCAGCTGGTGCCACTGGCTGAGAAGCGCGTTCGACAGGGTGCTCTCGGGCAGGGTTCCGATCACCGCGTCAGAGTCGCCGAGATTGCGGATGACCTGGCCGATACGTTCGCTCAGGCGTTCGGTGGAGGGTGTGATCCGGTAAAGGCCGACGTCGTCGTCACGGCTGAAACCGAACTCCAGATCGTCGTTGCTTTCCAGCAGGGGAACGGCCCCGAGGGAAATCGCTTCCCCGGCTGAGAATGCCAGGTCATTTCTGCTCGAAATCCGGCCGTGCTGGATTCCTCGGCAGTTGTCCGGAGTGACCCGGTGTACGTTGAAGAAATCCGGTTTGTTCGTCGGATTGGCGGCCAGTTTTCCCGGTCGTGTGCAACGGGGCAGCAGGAGGCCGGCCTCCTGCTCGTCGCGGGGGCTGTCGAAGCGGCCGTACCGTGCGTAGCGGCGGGTGAGTCGGCCCATGGCCGGCTCGTCGTAGCAGGGCATGAAGGGGTTGGCTGCGCCCATGGCCCAGTCGAGGCCGGTGAGGACGGCGAAGATGCCGCGATCTCCGTGTTCCCTGATGATCCGGCCCACGAGCTCCGGTGTGGCGTACCCGTCCTTCAGTACGTCCGCGCACACATCGTCCGCAAGTCCTCTTACGGTCGGATTCTTGCGCCAACCGATCGGTTTGCGTGCACGGAAGTGCTCATCCGAAAGCCGGTCGTAGAGGACGACGAAGAGATCGGCCGGGTCGGCCGGTAATTCCCCGTTGATCGAATGGGCGGCTCCGCGCGTTGCCTTCTCGTTCATGGTTCCCCCCGGAAGCGTGAGCGCGTAATCAGATGCTAACGGTGCGCTGTCGCATATGCGTATCGGATTTGTCGATGAACGTGTAACAGGTAGGCCGCAAAAGGGACTCCGCCCGGGTCGTCCGGGGTCTCGCGAAGAATCATGGGTTCCTCACTTGACAGTCACTTGACATCGGCGCATGGTGGAATGGTCGACCCGAGAGCGGGCGCGGAGACCGGGGGAGTGACATGAGTGGAACGAGTGCGGTAACCGGTTTGGTTGAGCGTCCTCGGTGCGACCGTCTGACCGAGGTGCAGGACCTGATGGACGAGATGAAGTCGGAGTACGAGATCCCGGAGGGCTGCTTCAGTTCTCTGGGCATGCTCATCACCGACGCCTCGCTGGCCGCGGACGAACCGGCACTGCGGGCCGCCCACGACGGGTTGCGGCGGCTGTACGGGAAGCATGTCCGCGACGGTGACGAGCACAAGGGCGCCGAGCAGCGCGGACGCCTGCTCGGCATGATCGACGTGACGTTCTGGTCCCTGCGCCGGCTGCCCTCGGGCCTGCAACTGAACCTTGACCCGGAAGGCCACGCCGCCCGCTTCCTGACCGAGATCGCGCAGGAGCCGGGCCTGAGCAACGAACAGCTCGCCAAGCGGCTCGAAGTGGACATCACCGAGATCAGCAGGCTCGGCCGCAAGCTCCTGTCGTCCGGCGTGGCCTCCAAGAGCCGCCAGTGGCGTTACAACTCCTGGGACATCACTCCACGCGGCACCCGCTGCCTGGAGCAGGCGGGCCTGATCGCCTCGGCGCCGGAGGGCCAGGAGCCCACCGCGGACACGAAGGCCCGGCCCACCGCCACGAGCTAGCCGTAGCGCCGTGCCGGAGGAGGAAGCGGAAGCGGCGCCGGAAGAACCACCGAGAGCCCCCGCACCACAGCGGGATCCCGAGGCGCCGCGGGTGGTGTCCGGTGTGGGCGCCAGGTTCGCGCGGACCCGTGACATCGTCGCCCTGGCCGGCTTCCTGCTGCTCCTGTCCTGCGCGTTCGGCGCCGTTCTGCTCCAGACCTGGCCCCCGCCGCCCGCGCCGGCCGGTTCCGCGGCCGCGGCGCAGGAGCACGCGACACGGGTGCGGATCCTGTTCTGGCGGCTCGGCCTGCTGCGCGACGTACGGCTGTTCTTCGTCGTGACCGCGGCCGGCGGGCTCGGCGCCCTGGTGCACGTCCTGCGCTCGCTCTACGAGTACGTCGGCAACCAGGGCCTGAAGCGGCGCTGGCTGCTCATGTACGTCCTGGAGCCCTGCATCGGGTCGATGATGGCGCTGATCGTCTACTTCGTCCTGCGCGGCGGCCTGACCACGACGACGGCGTCCTCGAACGACATCAACCCCTACGGGGTGGCCGCCCTGGCGGCGCTCGTCGGCATGTTCGCGCGGGAGGCCGTGGACAAGATGCGCCGCGTGTTCGAGACGGTGTTCACCACCGCGGAGAAGACCGCCGACCGTATGCCGACGTCCGGCGACCGTCCCTCAGACCCCGGCCCCGACCGATGAGCCCGCCTGGGAGGGGCCCGGAATCCCGAGGTCGGCCAAGTGCTGCTCGCGCAGCGCGAGCAGCACCCGCAGCACCCCGATCCACACCAGGCACGAGCCGAGCATGTGCACGGCGACCAGGGCCTCGGGTAGGTCCGTGAAGTACTGGACGTATCCGATGACGCCCTGTCCGAGAAGGATCAGGAACAGCTCGCGGGTGCGGTGCAGCGGGCCCTTGGGGGCGTCGACCGCTTTGAGGACGAACCACAGGGCGAACGTCAGCGTCACCACGATCCAGGCCAGCACGGCGTGCAGCTTGCTGATGGTCTCCCAGTCCAGCGGGATGCGCCTGACCTCGCTGGAGTCACCCGCGTGCGGCCCGGCGCCGGTCACGACCGTGCCCACGCCGATCAGCAGCACGGCCGCGGCGACCAGGCACCACACCAGCTGCTGCACGGCCTTGCCGACCAGCGGGCGCGGCGGCGTGTCGCCCTCGCGGGTGCGCTGCCACATCACCGTGGCGACCGCGATCAGGGCGGTCGACAGCAGGAAGTGCGCCGCGACCGTGTACGGGTTGAGGCCGACGAGGACCACGATCCCGCCGAGGACCGCATTGCTCATGACGATCCAGAACTGCGCCCAGCCCAGCCGGGTGAGGCTGCGCCGGCGCGGCTTCTCCGACCGCGCGGCGATGATCGCCCAGCCGACCGCGGCACACAGCACGTACGTCAGCATGCGGTTGCTGAACTCGATGACGCCGTGGAAGCCCATCGCGCTGGTGGTGGTCAGCGAGTCGTCGGTGCACTTGGGCCAGGTCGGGCAGCCGAGGCCCGAACCCGTCAGCCGCACGGCACCGCCGGTGACCACGATGAGGACCGCCATCACGAGCGCGGCGAGCGCCGCCCGCTGGACCGTGCGGGGCGCCGGGGTCCAGCGTTCGGCGATGAAGGAGAGCGGGTTGCGCGCGGCCTGGACGGCGTCGGCGGGGGTCACGTTCGGCACGCTCCCCATCGTAGGGGGCTGCTTGTGCACGCCTTCACGAGGGCCCCATACCTACTCCCAGCGGAAGAATTTCCCCGCGGCCGCCAGCCCCGCGACCGCCCAGACGGCCAGGATCCCGAGGTCCCCCCACGGCATGCCGGCGCCGTGCTGGAGCACGTCCCGCAGCCCGTCCGACAGGGCCGAGATCGGCAGCAGGCCGAGCACGTCCTGAGCGCCGGAGGGGAACTTGTCCAGCGGCACGATCACCCCGCCGCCCACCAGGAGCAGCAGGAAGACCAGGTTGGCCGCGGCGAGGGTCGCCTCCGCCTTCAGGGTGCCGGCCATCAGCAGACCGAGGCCGGAGAAGGCGGCGGTGCCGAGGACCAGCAGGAGCAGTACGGCGAGGGGGTTGCCGTGCGGGGACCAGCCCAGCGCGAACGCGATCGCCGTCAGCAGGATGACCTGGAGGACCTCCGTGACCAGTACGGACACGGTCTTCGCGGCCATCAGACCCCAGCGCGGCAGCGGGGAGGACGCGAGCCGCTTCAGGACGCCGTAGCGGCGTTCGAAGCCCGTCGCGATGGCCTGACCGGTGAACGCCGTCGACATCACCGCGAGCGCGAGAACGCCCGGGGCCAGGAAGTCGACCGCCTCGCCCTTGCCCGTGTCGACGATGTCGACCGAGCTGAACAGGGCGAGCAGCAGCGCCGGGATGACGACCGTGAGGAGCAGCTGCTCGCCGTTGCGCAGCAGCATCTTCGTCTCAAGGACGGCCTGCGTGCCGATCATGCGCCCGAGCGGGGCCGCGCCCGGCTTCGGCGTGTACGTACCGGCGGTGGTCATGAGCGCAACTCCTTGCCCGTGAGCTCCAAAAACACGTCTTCGAGGGTGTGGCGTTCGACGGAGATCTTCTCCGGCATCACGCCGTGCTGGGCGCACCAGGAGGTGACCGTCGCCAGCAGCTGCGGATCGACCTTGCCGCCGACCCGGTAGGAGCCCGGGGTGAGTTCGGCCGCCGTGCAGTCCGCGGGCAGCGCCTTCAGCAGGGAGCCCACGTCGAGGCCGGGGCGGCCGGTGAACCGCAGGGTGTTCTCGGCGCCGCCGCGGCACAGCTCCTCGGGGGAGCCGTGCGCGATGACCTTGCCCGCGTCGATGATCGCCACGTCGTCGGCGAGCTGCTCGGCCTCGTCCATGTAGTGCGTGGTGAGGATGACGGAGACGCCGTCGGAGCGCAGGTCGCGGACGAGGTCCCAGGTCGCCCGGCGCGCCTGCGGGTCGAGGCCCGCGGTCGGCTCGTCGAGGAAGACCAGTTCGGGGCGGCCCACCACGGCCATGGCGAGGGCGAGCCGTTGCTGCTGGCCGCCGGACAGCCGCCGGTAGGTCGTACGGCCGCAGCTCTCCAGCCCCAGCCGCTCGATCAGCGCGTCCACGTCCAGGGGGTGCGCGTGCAGCTTTGCCACATGGCGCAGCATCTCGTCCGCCCGCGCGCCGGAGTAGACACCGCCGGACTGGAGCATCACGCCGATGCGGGGCCGCAGTGCGGCGGCCTCGCGGACCGGGTCGAGGCCCAGGACACGCACGGTGCCGGAGTCCGGCCTGCGGTATCCCTCGCAGGTCTCGACCGTGGTCGTCTTGCCCGCCCCGTTGGGTCCGAGTACGGCGGTGATGCCCGCCTTGGCCACCAGGTCGAGGCCGTCCACCGCGGTCTTCGTGCCGTACCGCTTCACCAGGGCCTGGACCTGGACCACGGGGTCGCTTCGCATGAACGCCAAGTCTAAGGACGTCGTCGGGCGGGCCGGTCGCCGGGGGCCGGGAGTTCCTCCTCGCGCGGACGGTGCAGCGTCAGCCACCGTTCGGCGTAGGCGACGGCGTCGGCCAGGGGGAACAGTCGTACGTCGGCGGCGCCCACCCGGCCCCGTACGACCGGACGGTCCCGCTCGAAGTCGTGCCCCAGCTCGTCGAAGCGGTCCGAGCTGATCGACACCTCGGTCACCGTCTCCCAGCCGTCCGGGCCCGGACGGCCCACCGCGACCGGCGGCGACGGGATCCGGTACTCGGCCAGATGGAAGCCGGTGCACGTGTCGTACCCCGCGCCGAGCAGCAGCACCCGGGCGCCTAGCTCCTCCAGGCGGGCCAGCGGACTGCGCTCACCGAGCCGGCAGTCCGGCGCGTGCCCGTCGACGGCGGACGCCGCGCGCGGGCCGATCGCCGCGAACGAGGTCTGCGGATGCGCGCTGCGCAGGGCGCCGGGCCAGTTCCGTACGGTCTCCGGAATCACCCCGACGCCCCGGGAGGGCGTCACACGGGGGTCGTACGCGGGCATCGTCGCCCGGACGGTCGGCCACCACTCCTCGGGGACGGGCGGGTTGCTCCACAGCGCCGGATCGGAGAGCTCGCCGGACTGGGTGGGGACCACCAGGGTGCCTTCGGTGCCCAGTGCGTCGAGCAGCCCATGGACGACGGTGACCGGGCCGCCGTTGACCCAGCCGAGGGAGCTGAGGGAGGTGTGCGCGAGGAGGATCTCGCCGGGGCGTACGCCGAGTTCGCGCACTTGTGCGGTGAGGGTGCTCCGAGTGACAAGTGGGCCGGTCGGAGGGGGTGAGGGCATGCTTCGGAGTGTCCCGGAGCGTGGTCGGCAGCGCCATCGAATTGATCGATCAAAGATCATTTCCGCAGGTCACCTTAGGTATGCCTAAGTGATGCAGCGCACCGTCCCCCTCTCGGGGTGCGGGTTGTCAGGCTCTGAGGAATTACGCAACAATGGCGTTGTGAAAAACGTCGGCGAGGCTCGGGAGACCCCCACGGGGGCCCCTCAGGAGGAACTCGCGACCGGTGAGCGGAGCACCCGCAACCGGGTCGCGCGCTCCATCCTGGACCACGGCCCCTCGACGGTCGCCGATCTCGCAGGACGCCTCGGCCTCACCCACGCCGCCGTCCGCCGGCATCTCGACGCGCTGGTCGCCGACGACGTCGTGGAGGCCCGCGAGCAGCGGGTCTACGGCGCGCGCACGCGCGGGCGCCCCGCCAAGGTGTTCGCCCTGACCGACTGCGGCCGCGACGCCTTCGACCAGTCCTACGACAAGCTCGCCGCGGACGCGCTGCGCTGGATCGCCGAGCGCGAGGGAGGCGAGGAAGCCGTCGCCGCCTTCGCCCGTGCCAGGATCGCCGCGCAGGCCGGTGCCTACCGCAAGGCCGTCGAGGCCGCGGCCCCCGAAGAGCGGGCCGAAGCGCTGGCCAAGGCCTTGAGCGCGGACGGGTACGCTGCTACGGCGAAGAGCGCCCCCCTTCCGCAGCGGGGCGAGCAGCTCTGCCAGCACCACTGCCCGGTCGCCCACGTGGCCGAGAAGTTCCCGCAGCTGTGCGAGGCGGAGACCGAGATCTTCTCCCAGCTGCTCGGCACGCACGTCCAGCGGCTGGCCACCATCGCGCACGGCGACGGCGTCTGCACGACGTTCATCCCCAAGATTTCCAAGACCGACCAATACGGCCACAACGCATCTGCAAGCACCGCCGGGAGGAACCCCGCATGACGCTCCCCATCGAGGAGACTGCCCACCCCGAGCTCGAGGGTCTGGGCAACTACGAATACGGCTGGGCCGACTCCGACGTGGCCGGTGCCTCTGCCAAGCGCGGCATCAACGATGACGTCGTCCGGGACATCTCCGCGAAGAAGAACGAGCCGGAGTGGATGACCAAGCTCCGCCTCAAGGGCCTGCGCCTCTTCGAGAAGAAGCCCATGCCGAACTGGGGCTCGGACCTGTCGGGCATCGACTTCGACAACATCAAGTACTTCGTGCGTTCCACGGAGAAGCAGGCGGAGTCCTGGGAGGACCTGCCCGAGGACATCAAGAACACGTACGACAAGCTCGGCATCCCCGAGGCGGAGAAGCAGCGCCTCGTCGCGGGTGTCGCGGCCCAGTACGAGTCCGAGGTCGTCTACCACCAGATCCGCGAGGACCTGGAGGAGCAGGGCGTCATCTTCCTGGACACCGACACGGCCCTGAAGGAGCACCCGGAGCTCTTCAAGGAGTACTTCGGCACGGTCATCCCGGTCGGCGACAACAAGTTCGCGTCGCTGAACACCGCGGTGTGGTCCGGCGGCTCCTTCATCTACGTGCCGAAGGGCGTGCACGTGGAGATCCCGCTCCAGGCCTACTTCCGTATCAACACGGAGAACATGGGCCAGTTCGAGCGGACGCTGATCATCGTCGACGAGGACGCCTACGTCCACTACGTCGAGGGTTGTACGGCGCCGATCTACAAGTCGGACTCCCTGCACTCCGCGGTCGTCGAGATCATCGTGAAGAAGGGCGCCCGCTGCCGTTACACGACCATCCAGAACTGGTCGAACAACGTCTACAACCTGGTCACCAAGCGCGCCGTGGCGTACGAGGGCGCGACCATGGAGTGGATCGACGGCAACATCGGCTCCAAGGTCACCATGAAGTACCCGGCCGTCTACCTGATGGGCGAGCACGCCAAGGGCGAGACCCTCTCCATCGCCTTCGCGGGCGAGGGCCAGCACCAGGACGCCGGCTCCAAGATGGTCCACATGGCGCCGAACACCTCCTCCAACATCGTCTCCAAGTCGGTGGCGCGCGGTGGCGGTCGTACGTCCTACCGCGGTCTGGTCGAGATCGGCGAGGGTGCCCACGGCTCCAAGTCGAACGTGCTCTGCGACGCGCTGCTCGTCGACACCATCTCCCGCTCGGACACGTACCCCTACGTGGACGTCCGCGAGGACGACGTGTCCATGGGCCACGAGGCGACCGTCTCCAAGGTCTCCGAGGACCAGCTCTTCTACCTGATGAGCCGCGGTCTGACCGAGTTCGAGGCGATGGCGATGATCGTGCGCGGCTTCGTCGAGCCGATCGCCAAGGAACTGCCCATGGAGTACGCCCTCGAGCTCAACCGGCTGATCGAGCTGCAGATGGAAGGCGCGGTCGGTTAAGGCCCGTCCCCGAAGCAGTCGCCAGATTTCTTGACGTAGGAAGAGAGCAGACCGACAGCCATGGCTGAGGCTCAGAACATCCCCGTGGGCTCGACCACCGCGGGCCAGATCGCGGTGGCCGCCGAGTCGACCGTCGCCACGCGCATGAGCGCGCCGCCGTCCTTCGACGTGCAGGACTTCCCGGTCCCGCACGGCCGCGAGGAGGAGTGGCGGTTCACGCCGCTGGAGCGGCTGCGCGGGCTGCACGACGGCACCGCGACCGCCACCGGCACCGGCGTGAAGGTCGACGTGGAGGCCCCCGCGGGCGTCACCGTCGAGACCGTCGGCCGTGAGGACGCCCGCATCGGCAGGGCGGGCACCCCGGTGGACCGCGTCGCCGCTCAGGCGTACTCCGCCTTCGAGAAGGCCGGCGTGGTCACCGTCCCCAAGGAGACGGTGCTCACCGAGCCGATCCGCATCGCGGTGCACGGCGAGGGCGGCGTGGCCTACGGCCACCAGGTCATCGAGCTGGGCGCCTTCGCCGAGGCCGTCGTCGTCATCGACCACACCGGTGACGCGGTGCTCGCCACCAACGTCGACTACATCCTGGGCGACGGCGCCAAGCTGACCGTCGTCTCCGTCCAGGACTGGGACGACAAGGCCGTGCACGTCGCCCAGCACAACGCGCTGATCGGCCGCGACGCCACCTTCAAGTCGTTCGTGGTCACCTTCGGCGGCGACGTCGTACGCCTCCACCCGCGCGTCGCCTACGCGGGCACCGGCGGCGAGGCCGAGCTCTTCGGTCTGTACTTCACGGACGCGGGCCAGCACCAGGAGCACCGCCTCCTGGTCGACCACAACACCCCGCACTGCAAGTCCAACGTCGTCTACAAGGGCGCGCTCCAGGGCGAGGGCGCCCACGCGGTGTGGATCGGCGACGTGCTCATCGAGGCCAAGGCCGAGGGCACGGACACCTACGAGATGAACCGCAACCTGGTTCTGACCGACGGCGCCCGGGTCGACTCCGTGCCGAACCTGGAGATCGAGACCGGCGAGATCGTCGGCGCGGGGCACGCGAGTGCCACCGGCCGCTTCGACGACGAGCAGCTCTTCTACCTGATGGCCCGCGGCATCCCGGCCGACGAGGCCCGTCGCCTGGTGGTCCGCGGCTTCTTCGCCGAGCTGGTCCAGCAGATCGGTGTCGACGACATCCAGGAACGCCTTCTCGTGAAGATCGACGAGGAGCTGGAGGCCACGGTCTGATGTCGGCTTTCCTACGCGCGTGTGCGCTGAGCGAGCTGGAGGAGGACACCCCGAAGCGGGTGGAACTCGACGGCACGCCGGTCTCGCTCGTGAAGACCGAGGGGGAGGTGTTCGCGATCAATGACATCTGCTCGCACGCGAACGTCTCGCTCTCCGAGGGCGAGGTGGAGGACTGCCAGATCGAGTGCTGGCTGCACGGCTCCGCGTTCGACCTCCGCACCGGCAAGCCGTCCGGCCTTCCCGCGACGCGCCCCGTCCCCGTATACCCCGTAAAGATCGAAGGGGACGACGTGCTCGTCTCCCTCACCCAGGAGTCCTGAGGAACCCATGGCAACGCTTGAAATCCACGACCTGCACGTCACCGTCGAGGCCGACAACGCCACGAAGGAGATCCTCAAGGGCGTCGACCTCACCGTGAAGCAGGGCGAGACGCACGCCATCATGGGCCCCAACGGCTCCGGCAAGTCGACGCTCGCCTACTCGCTCGCGGGCCACCCGAAGTACACGATCACCGGCGGCACCGTCACCCTCGACGGCGAGGACGTCCTGGAGATGTCCGTCGACGAGCGCGCCCGCGCCGGCCTGTTCCTGGCGATGCAGTACCCGGTCGAGATCCCCGGTGTCTCCGTCTCCAACTTCCTGCGCACCTCGGCCACGGCCGTGCGCGGCGAGGCCCCCAAGCTGCGCACCTGGGTCAAGGAGGTCAAGGAGACCATGGAGCGACTCTCCATGGACCCCTCCTTCGCCGAGCGCAACGTGAACGAGGGCTTCTCCGGCGGTGAGAAGAAGCGCCACGAGATCCTTCAGCTGGAGCTGCTCAAGCCGAAGATCGCGATCCTCGACGAGACCGACTCCGGTCTGGACGTCGACGCCCTGCGCGTCGTCTCCGAGGGCGTCAACCGCGTCCGCGAGTCCGGCGAGGTGGGCACCCTGCTCATCACGCACTACACGCGCATCCTGCGCTACATCAAGCCCGACTTCGTCCACGTCTTCTCCGGCGGTCGCATCGTGGAGTCCGGCGGCGCCGAGCTCGCCGACAAGCTGGAGAACGAGGGCTACGAGGCTTACACGAAGGGTGGCGTATCCGCGTGACGCAGTTGCCGGGCCTCCTCGACACCGAGGCGATCCGCAAGGACTTCCCCATCCTGGACCGACAGGTCCACGACGGTCAGAAGCTCGTGTACCTGGACAACGCGGCGACTTCGCAGAAGCCGCGCCAGGTGCTGGACGCCCTGAGCGAGTACTACGAGCGCTACAACGCCAACGTCCACCGCGGTGTGCATGTGCTCGCCGAGGAGGCCACGGCGCTGTACGAGGGCGCGCGCGACAAGGTCGCCGCGTTCATCAACGCGCCGAGCCGCGACGAGGTGATCTTCACCAAGAACGCCTCGGAGTCGCTCAACCTCGTGGCCAACATGCTGGGCTGGGCCGACGAGCCCTACCGCGTGGACCACGAGACCGAGATCGTCATCACGGAGATGGAGCACCACTCCAACATCGTCCCGTGGCAGCTGCTGTCGCAGCGCACCGGCGCGAAGCTGAAGTGGTTCGGCCTGACCGACGACGGCCGCCTCGACCTCTCGAACATCAACGAGATCATCACCGAGAAGACGAAGATCGTCTCCTTCGTGCTGGTGTCGAACATCCTGGGCACCGTCAACCCGGTCGAGGCGATAGTGCGCCGCGCCCAGGAGGTCGGCGCGCTCGTCCTGATCGACGCCTCGCAGGCCGCCCCGCACATGCCGATGGACGTGCAGGCGCTGCAGGCGGACTTCGTGGCCTTCACCGGGCACAAGATGTGCGGTCCGACGGGCATCGGCGTGCTGTGGGGCCGCCAGGAGCTTCTTGAGGACCTTCCGCCGTTCCTCGGCGGCGGCGAGATGATCGAGACGGTGTCGATGCACTCGTCGACCTACGCTCCCGCCCCGCACAAGTTCGAGGCGGGCACCCCGCCGATCGCCCAGGCGGTCGGTCTCGGCGCGGCGATCGACTATCTGTCCGCGATCGGCATGGACAAGATCCTCGCGCATGAGCACGCGCTCACCGAGTACGCGGTGAAGAGGCTCGGCGACGTCCCCGACCTGCGGATCATCGGCCCCACGACGGCCGAGGACCGCGGCGCGGCGATCTCGTTCACGCTCGGCGACATCCACCCGCACGACGTGGGCCAGGTCCTCGACGAGCAGGGCATCGCGGTGCGTGTCGGTCATCACTGCGCACGGCCGGTCTGCCTGCGGTACGGAATTCCTGCGACCACGCGAGCGTCGTTCTATCTGTACTCCACGCCGGCCGAGATCGACGCTCTGGTCGACGGACTGGAGCACGTCCGGAATTTCTTCGGCTGAGGAGCGGCTGAGACGTGAAGCTTGATTCGATGTACCAGGAAGTCATCCTGGACCACTACAAGCACCCGCACGGGCGGGGCTTGCGGGATGGCGACGCCGAGGTGCACCACGTCAACCCGACGTGCGGCGACGAGATCACGCTGCGCGTGAAGTACGACGGCGAGCGGATCGCGGACATCTCGTACGAGGGCCAGGGCTGCTCGATCAGCCAGGCCTCGGCCTCCGTGCTGAACGAACTCCTCGTCGGCAAGGACGTGACCGAGGCGCAGAAGGTCCAGGAGACCTTCCTGGAGCTGATGCAGTCCAAGGGCCGCATCGAGCCGGACGACACGATGGAGGAGATCCTGGAGGACGCGGTCGCGTTCGCCGGTGTCTCCAAGTACCCGGCCCGTGTGAAGTGCGCCCTCCTGAGCTGGATGGCATGGAAGGACGCGACCGCCCAGGTCCTGGGTGAGAGCGCCGAGAGGAAGACGGCATGAGCGAGAACGAGACTCTGACGAAGCCGGCCTCGGAGGAAGAGGTTCGCGAGGCGCTGTACGACGTCGTCGACCCCGAGCTGGGCATCGACGTCGTCAACCTCGGCCTCATCTACGGCATTCACATCGACGACGCGAACATTGCGACGATCGACATGACCCTGACGTCGGCGGCCTGTCCGCTCACGGATGTCATCGAGGACCAGGCCAAGTCCGCCACGGACGGTATCGTCAACGAACTGCGCATCAACTGGGTCTGGATGCCGCCGTGGGGCCCGGACAAGATCACGGACGACGGTCGCGAGCAGCTGCGCGCGCTCGGCTTCAACGTCTGAGACGCACGGAATGGACGAGGCCCCCGGCTTGAGCCGGGGGCCTCGTCGCGTTGCGGGCGGTGGGCCTCAGCTCAGCCCCTGCACCAGCCGGAACGCCGAGTCCGCCTGGTAGAGCGCGCTGTTCTGGTAGGGGTCCAGACGCAGCCGGAAGTTCTGGTGACGCAGGAAACGGCCCGGGTAGTTGATCGACTCCAGGGCGACCGCGCCGGGGTAGGACGAGGCGCGGGGACAGAACGTGGAGTCCTGCTCGAAGAGCGACGAGCCGTCGTCGTACTCGGAGCGCAGGACGAAGTTGCGATGACGGAGGTAGCTGCCGTCGGACGTCCTGAAGGAGTAACACGAGGCGTCCGCAAGGCCCTTGACCCGTTTGAAGGTGGCGTCCTGCCGGTCCGAGCGGGAGCCGACCGGGTCGAGTGCGACGTAGCTGCCGCTCACCTGCCAGTAGCGGTCGGGGTAGTTGACCGAGCGGATGGACGTGCCGGTCGACGAGGGCTTCGGACGGGACGAACTGCCGTGGGACGCGGGCGACTTGGACGGCTTGGCGGAGGCCGTGGGTGTCGGCGTGGCCGTGGGCCTCGTGCTGCGGTGCCCGGTGGCGGTCTTGGAGGGCCGGGCGGACGGCGGGCCGCTCGTGCCGCTTGGGGTGCCGGCGCTGCCGGTGGGCGGGGTGGCGAACGAGATCAGGCCGGGCCCCGATGTGTCGGCCGCGGGCACGGCACCCCTCGCGGAAGGTGACGTGTCGTCAGAATCCTTGTCCATCACGGCGATCGCGGTCACGCACGCGACGATGGTGGCCAGGGCGACGGCGCCGGCCAGCCAGAGCCGCCGCGTTCCCGGCTCACGGGAGGTGTCCGGGGTCCAGCCGTTCTCCCACGGTTGGTGCTGGGGGGACCGGGGGTTCTTCTTTGCCATGCGCTGATCCTCCGGCGGCGCCCACGGCGACGGCTGCGAGAGTGAAGTGAGGGAAAAGTGTTGAACGGTGAAACACTAGTGGAGCCAGTTGGCCTCCGACAGTCGTTTCAGCGAGCGGTTTCCATGAGATTTCAGGGGCCGGTGCGAGGCTGCCGGCGCCCGGCCGGGAGTGCTGGGCCGCCTGGCGCAGAGCGGTGGCGGACGCGGTGAACGAGAGGGAGACTGCGGCCCATGGCCGTCTCCCTGTACCAAGTCGTCGTCGACACCCACGACCTGCCCGCACTCGCCCGCTTCTGGTGCCAAGTCCTCGACTGGCGCGTGCTGTTCGAGGCGGAGGACGAGATCGTCATCGGCGCGGACGAACACGCTCTGCCCGGGCTGTGCTTCGTGCCGGTCCCCGAACGAAAGACGGTCAAGAACCGCCTCCACATCGACCTCGCGCCGGACGACCTGGCGGCCGAGGTCGAGCGGATCATCGCGCTCGGCGCGCACCGGGCCGATGTGGGGCAGGGCGAGGACGTCACCTGGGTCACGCTCGCCGACCCCGAGGGCAACGAGTTCTGTGTACTGCGGCCCAAGAAGTCGCTCCTGGACTGAGTCGCATGCTGTCCACAGCGATCGCGGTACGGATCCGCCCGTCGATGCGTACAACTGTACACATCGATGTGTACAGTTGTACGCATGGGATATCTGCTGCTCGCCGGAGCCATAGCCGCCGAGGTGGCCGCCACGACCGCGATGAAGTTCAGTGAGGGCTTCAGCCGGCTCTGGCCCTCGCTGATCACCCTCACCGGGTACGTCATCGCGTTCGCGCTCCTCGCCCAGACCCTGAAGACCGTCTCGGTCGGCACGGCCTACGCGATCTGGGCCGGCGTCGGCACCGCCGCCATCGCCGCGATCGGCATGGTGTTCCTCGGGGAAGGGCTGAACGCCGCCAAGCTCGCCGGCATCGCACTGATCATCGGCGGGGTCGTGGTGCTGAACCTCGGCGGGGCGCACTGATGCCGCGCCGCACCCGGGGAGGCGGCCGCTGATGGGCCGGCGCTACGACCCCGAGCGGCGCGGGCGGATCATCGACGCGGCGATCCGCGTCGTGGGCGCCAAGGGCCTCGCCGGACTGAGTCACCGCTCCGTCGCCGCCGAGGCCGATGTGCCGCTCGGCTCCACGACGTACCACTTCAAGACCCTCGACGAGCTGATGGTCGCCGCGCTGCGCCAGGCGAACGAAGGCTTCGCCAAGCTGGTCGCGGCGTGCGGCGGCCTGGCGGACACCCGGGCCGACCTGGCCGGTGAACTCGCAGGCCTGATGGGCGAGTGGCTCGCGGGCGACCGCACCGCCGTGGAGCTGGAGTACGAGCTCTACCTCGCCGCCCTCCGCCGCCCAGCCCTGCGCCCCGTCGCCGAGGAGTGGGTCCGTGAACTGGCCGACTGCATCGCCCAGCGCACCGACCCCGTCACCGCACGCGCCCTGGTCGCCCTGCTGGACGGCATCTGCCTCCAGGTCCTGCTGACGGGGGCGCCCTACGACGAGGAGTACGCACGCGAGGTTTTGGGACGCGTGGTCCCCTGAACTGCCATGAAGGGCCTCCACGTGCTGGTGCGCCCGCCACCTGAGACGCCCGGCGCACCGGTTCGCCCGCGCGGGCCCCGCCACGTTAGGTTTCACCCATGACCGACACGACTGCTACTCGCACCACCGGCGCCGTCGCCGCCGGCCTCGCCACTGTCACCGCCGACGGCACCGTTCTCGACACCTGGTTCCCCGCGCCCGAGCTGGTCGCCGAGCCCGGCCCCTCCGGCACCGAGCGGCTGTCCGCCGAACAGGCCGCGCAGCTGCTCGGCGGCGGCGCGACCGCGGCCACCGGGCCGGACGCCCGCCGCGGCGTCGAGGTGATCGCGGTCCGTACGGTCATCGCCTCGCTGGACGACAAGCCGCTGGACGCGCACGACGCGTACCTGCGGCTGCACCTGCTCTCGCACCGCCTGGTCAAGCCGCACGGCCAGAGCCTGGACGGCCTCTTCGGCCTCCTCGCCAACGTCGCCTGGACCTCGCTCGGCCCGGTCGCCGTCGACGACGTCGAGAAGGTCCGGCTCAACGCCCGCGCCGAGGGCCTGCACCTCCAGGTCACCTCCATCGACAAGTTCCCGCGCATGACGGACTACGTCGCGCCGAAGGGCGTCCGCATCGCCGATGCCGACCGCGTGAGGCTCGGCGCGCACCTCGCCGCGGGCACGACGGTCATGCACGAGGGCTTCGTGAACTTCAACGCGGGCACGCTCGGCACCTCCATGGTCGAGGGCCGCATCTCGGCCGGCGTCGTGGTCGGTGACGGCTCGGACATCGGCGGCGGCGCCTCCACCATGGGCACGCTGTCCGGCGGTGGCAACGTCCGCATCACCATCGGCGAGCGCTGCCTGGTCGGCGCCGAGGCGGGCGTCGGTATCGCGCTCGGCGACGAGTGCGTGGTCGAGGCGGGTCTGTACGTCACCGCGGGCACCCGCGTCACGATGCCCGACGGCCAGATCGTCAAGGCCCGCGAGCTCTCCGGCGCCTCGAACATCCTCTTCCGCCGCAACTCGGTGACGGGCACGGTCGAGGCCCGCCCGAACAACGCGGTCTGGGGCGGCCTCAACGACGTACTGCACAGCCACAACTGAGCCTTCGCGTACGTCGGTTCAGCCTCGACGCCCTCCTGCCTGCCGCGGGAGGGCGTTCGGCTATGCGGAGGTCCCGAGGGCCGCGGCGAACTCCGTGAGCGCCGTGAAGTCGGCCTCGCGCAGGCCGAGTCGGGGACTGACGTGGTGGAGCAGCGCGGGCCCGGCGTGATGTGCGGCGACGTACGTGTCGTCGGCAGGGCCCTGTTCGTCGTCCACCCAGGCGAAGGCGCGGCCCTCGGCGTACGCCACGATCCGCTCCGTCTTCCAGTGGACCCCGTCGGGCCGCTCGACGAACAGGGCGCCGGTGAAGTCGACGTAGGGGAGTTCGGGCAGGCCGACGACCGGGGCGATCCAGCGGTTCGCGGCGTCCATCCACGTGGTGGCCCAGCACAGGTCGAAGCCGAGGGCCAGCAGGCTCCGGCCGTGGCCGGGGTGCAGCCACACCCGCAGCGGCCGCTCGCCGGGGTGCACGCTCGCCCGGATCGTCGTGTACCCCTCGGGCCGCCGCGACGGCCGGGCCGCGTACGGGTTGAGGGGGCCGTCGACGTCGAGGAACAGCAGAGGCCTGCTCATGGAGCCACCGTAGGGGACCGGCCGCGGGCGGCCGAGGGAATTTAGTTCTGGGCCGGCGGCATAGTGGCGTGCGGGTGCGCGCGTCACAAGGGGCAGAGGGGCGAGGCATCGGGTCCGCCGGGGAAGAGAAGGTGACGATGGATGCCGTAACGCAGGACAGCTTCCGGGAGTTCGTGGCGAACCGGTCGTCGGCGCTGCTGAAGACGGCCGTACTGCTCAGCGGCGGCGACCGGCACGCCGCCGAGGACCTGCTGCAGAACGCCTTGATCAAGGCTGCCGGGCGCTGGCACCGCATCGACGAGCCCGAGGCGTACGTACGGCAGATCCTCTACCGGCAGCAGGTGAGCCGCTGGCGGCTGAAGTGGCGCCGACGGGAGTTCACCGTCGCCGAGCCGCCGGAGGCCGCGCGGGGCGGCGGGGACGCCGCGTCCGACGCCGAGCTGCGCGTGGTGATGCGCGGCGCACTGGCCCGGCTGACCGACCGGCAGCGCACCGTGCTCGTGCTGCGGTACTTCGAGGATCTGCCCGAGGCGGAGGTCGCCCGGGTCCTCGGCTGCACCGTCGGCACCGTGCGCTCCACGACGCACCGCTCGCTCGCCAGGCTCCGTGCGCTCGCCCCCGAACTGGCCGCGATGGGCTCGGCGGCCGCCGAGCAGCCGCCGTCCCGTGACTTCTCGCCCTTGGAGGTGCGCTCATGAACGTCGACGAACTGGTGCGTGACACATTCCGTGAGCAGGCGGCCGACGACACGCTCGCCCCGCTCGGCCTCGCGGACCGCGTGCTCGCCGCCCGCAGGCGCCGCCGCGCCCGCACGGTCGTCGGCGTCGCGGTGGGCACGGTCGCCGCGATCGCGGTGGCCGTCGCCGTACCGCTGACCGGCTCCGGCAAGGACGACATCCGTCCGGCCAGCCGGATGAACCGGAGCGACATCATCGCCCACCCCGACCAGTCGCCACCGCGCGACCTGATCGCCGCGGGGGACGAGGCGCTTGCCGCGTTCAGCACGAGCAGGAACGTGAAGCAGCCCAACAAGGACCAGATCGTCACGCGGACGTACACCCTGCTGAACCAGAAGACCGGGAAGTACGTGAAGGACCGCCGGTGGTCCTTCGTGGACATCGCGCCGGGCATGCTGACCGCGGCCGTCCTGGAGGGCGAACTGCCCGCCAAGCGCGTCGGGTTGCTGAACCTGATGACCGGCAAGGTGGACCGCTGGATCCCGGTCGGCCAGGGCGTGGCCGGCGTCCACTTCTCGCCCGACGGCAAGAAGCTGGTCGCCACGACGTACGCCAAGAACCCGGACCGGCTCTTCTGGAGCCACCGGATCCCGGTCAACGACAGCATCGAGCCGCAGGCCGTGCCGAGCAGGACAGGGTTCACTGTCGTCGACGTCGCCTCCGGGAAGGGCAAGTGGCACAAGGCGCCCTACCCGAAGGACGCCTTTGTGGGCAGCGCCCGCGCGGACTTCAGGTTCGACCATGACGGCACGCTGCTCGTCGAGCAGATCTCCATGGCGCCCGGCAGCGTCTACCGCGACCTCCAGGGCAAGAAGGTCGCCACACCTCGCGCCGAGAAGTACGTCAACGTGTACGTGGACGCGGGCCTCTCGCCCGACGGGAAGATCGCCGCAGGCGGCTTCGCCGGCCGCGGCAAGGAGATCGCCTCCGAGCTCCTCGACCCGGTCACCGGCAAGCGGATCGGCAAGGTGCCCGGTCAGATGCTGCTCGCCTGGGTGGACAACAAGCGGCTGATCGCCTGGGGCATCACCCCCGGCACGAACGAGTTCCGTCAGCAGCTGGTACTGATCACCATCGGCAGCGACAAGATCGTGCCGCTCAGTGACTTCCGTACCCCGAAGGACAACTCGATCGGACGCTGGGAACCGCTGTTCACGACGCGCTGACCAGCTCGTCGTATGCGCGGAGCAGCCCGTCGACCGCCTCGCGGCCGGCGGGCCGCAGCGGCGCGCGGACCGGACCGGCGGGCAGGCCGAGGGAGTTCAGGAGCGCCTTGGCGGTGACGGTGCCGGGGAGGCCGGAGGCCATCATCAACTCGACGAGGTGGCAGGCCTGTTGCTGAAGGCGGGCCGCCCCGGCCGTGTCCCCGGCGTCGAACGTGTCCAGGATCAACCGGAAGTGACGTGGCGTCACATTGGCGACCGTGCTGACGTATCCGGCGCCGCCGATGGCGTACTGCGCGAGGACGTACTCGTCGCAGCCCGTGTAGTACGCCAGATCCGTGCGGGACATCACCTTCTGGGTGCCGAGGAGGTCGTAGGCGCAGTCCTTGACGGCCACGATCCGGGGGTGCTGGGCGAGGCGGATCATCGTGTCGGGCTCGATGCGGGTGCCGGTGCGGCCGGGGATGTCGTACAGCGTGAGCGGCAGTCCGCAGGCGTCGGCGATCTCGCGGAAGTGCGCTTCGAGGGCGTCCTGCGGGGGCCGGCTGTAGTACGGGGAGACCACCAACAGGCCGTCCGCGCCCGCCTTTTCCGCCGCCAGGGACAGCTCCACGGTGTGGCGCGTGTCGGCGGTGCCGACGCCCGCCACGATCGACGCCCGATCGCCGACGGCCTCGCGGACCGCCCGCACGAGCGCCGTCTTCTCGGCGTCCGTCGTGGTCGGCGACTCGCCGGTGGTGCCGGAGAGCACCAGCCCCTCACAGCCCTCGGAGACCAGCCGGTCGGCGAGCCGCTGCGCACCGTCGAGGTCGAGCGTGCCCGCCTCGGTGAAGGGCGTGATCATCGCGCAGAGGGCGCGGCCGAAGGGGGGCGAAGTCGTCATGGGAGTAGTGTCGGCGCCATCGACAGTGAAGCTCCACTTAATTCTTCTACGAGGAACAGGGAAGCATTGCTACGAGGTGGCTGCTTTCTCGGAGGCACTGGTGCCAATTCGGCCCCTTATGGGTCACCATGGCGAGGACGGTAGCCGGCAGCAGGTCAGTCGACAGCAGGTCACGGGAGGCGTCATGAGGCTCGGCAAGGCACTCGCCACCGGAGTCGCGGAGGAGCAGGTCGCCCCGCAAGCGGAAGAACTCCGACTCCCCGACGAACTCGCCGAAGAGACAGCGGAGTCGAAGGCGCCCGCGCCCGAAGAGGTCCCGGTCGCCCGATGAGACTGCGGCTCCCAGCGGAACACCCGACGGAGCCGCCGACCGGATACAAGATCGCCTACCCGGTGCTGTCCCACGACGGCACCCGGGCCGGCTTCACCGGTGTGTCGCTCGGCGGCGCGCTGCCCTACGGCGTCCTCGACGAGGCCGGGTGCGTCTACGGGCGGCGGCACAGCGCGCCGCACCGGCGCTGCGACTGCGGCTTCCACTGCGTGCACGACCGCGCGGCGGCCGAGGCGCTGCTGTGCACCGAGCACGCGGCGGCGGTCCTGCTCGACGTCACCGTCCTCGGCGCCTACATCCGCTTCGAGCTCGGGTTCCGTTACGCGCGCCAGCGGGTGCGCACCGCGACGGTCGGCCGGTGTGCGTGCGGCGCCCCGGCCGCCGCCCTCGCCGACGCGGGCTGGGGCCGCCCCGGCCGGCGCGTGCTGGCCGCCGCGTGCGCGGGATGCGTACGGGGCCGTACGTCGCTGACGCTCGCGGCGTTCGCCCGGCTGGCCGGGGAGGGTCTGCGGGTGCGCGCCGGGGGCGCCGCCGTCGCACCGGTCCCCGGCGGCGCGCAAGCGCTGACCGGCGTGCTGGACGTCAGCGAACTCACCGCCGAAGCCGCGCTGTTGCAGGCCCGGCTCGACTGGTTCCAGACCCAGCTGGCCCGGCTCGGCGAGCGCGGGCCGGAGGGGTAGCCGGTCACGGTCCGGGTACCCGGGTGTCCCGAAACGAGAGGAGGCGGGACACCGTGACCGGGACCATGGACCACCGGCCCGCACGGGACGAGCACGCGCATCAGTCGGTGGGCGAACTCGTCGGGCAGGCGACCGAACAGCTCTCCCTGCTGGTACGGCAGGAAGTGAGCCTCGCCAAGGAGGAGTTGGCGGCCAAGGGGCGGCACGCGGGACGCGGCGGCGGGCTGCTCGGAGCGGCAGGCGCTGTCGGGTACGTCGGGCTGATGACCCTGGCCGCCGCGGGCGTCGCCGCGCTCTCCCTGAGCCTGGCCGTGTGGGCCGCGGCGCTCATCGTCATGGCGGTGCTCTTCGCGATCGCGGGCGTCCTGGCCGCCACCGGTCGCGCACAGCTGCGCCGCGCCGCGCCCCCCACGCCCGAACGGGCCCTCGACAGCGTCAGGGCAGATGTGGACGAGATCAAGGAAAGGGCACACCGATGACGGACGACAGCACGGGTGCCGAAGCCGCGAAGGCGGCGGAAGCCAAGACGGACCCCACGGCTCAGAAGGCCGGCGCGGGCGCCAAGGGGCCGCAGGAGCTGCGGCGGGACATCGAGCAGACCAGGGGTCAACTCGGCGACACCGTCGAGGAGTTGGTGGCCAAGACGGACGTGAAGGCCCGGGCCAGGGCACGCGCCGCCGAACTCAAGGGCCGGGCGGGCACCATGACCGTTCAGGTACGGGAGACGGCGACGCACGCCGGCCACACGGTGCAGGACAAGGCGGCCCACGCCGGGCACGTCGTGCAGGACACCGTGCCGCCGCCCGTGCGGACCGCGGCCACCACGGTCGTCCGGGCAGGATTGCGGCACCCCCGCCCGGTGCTGATCGCGGGCGCGGGCGCTGTGGTCGCGGCGGGTCTGCTGCGGCGGCGCCGCAACGGGCACCACTGACGCCGGCACGCCGAACGGCGGAAACGGCGGGCGGGACCCCAGGAG
>NZ_JBEXDZ010000109.1:0-32656 GCF_040606085.1 Streptomyces sp. NPDC005485
GGCAGCGGCGCGCCGCTGCCGGTGGACCTCGCGGCCAACGCCGCCAGCCTCGGCATGGACGTCCTGCGCGCCAAGACCGTGCGCGAGCTGCGCGAGGCGCTCGCCGAGGCCCGCGCCTCCGACCGGCCCACCTGCGTGTACGTCGAGACCGACCCGACTCCCACCGCTCCGCCCGCGGAGGCCTGGTGGGACGTGCCGGTGGCCGAAGTGGCCGCCCGCGAGGCTGCCGTGACCGCCCGCGAGGCGTACGACCGTCAGGTCGCCGACCGCCACATCCACCTCTGACACCCCTCCCGCTCCCCTTCTTCTCCTTCCCTCTCCGGCTTCCCTTCTCCGGCTTCCGAAAGGCCCCGCACCATGAAGACCATCACCCACTGGATCGGCGGCAAGCCGGTCGAGGGCGCCTCCGGGCGCTTCGGCCCCGTCTACAACCCGGCCACCGGAGCCCAGGAGAAGCAGGTCGCCTTCGCCTCGGTCGACGACGTCGACACGGCCGTGGCCTCGGCCCAGGCCGCGTTCGAGAGCTGGGGCGACACCTCGCTCGCGAGGCGCACGGCGATCCTGTTCAAGTACCGCGAGCTGCTCGACGCGCACCGCGACGAGATCGCCGAACTGATCACCGCCGAGCACGGCAAGGTCCATTCGGACGCGCTCGGCGAGGTCGCGCGCGGCATGGAGATCGTGGAGCTGGCGTGCGGCATCGCCGACAAGCTCAAGGGCGAGCTGTCCACGCAGGTCTCCACACGGGTCGATGTCGCCTCGATCCGTCAGCCGCTGGGTGTCGTCGCGGGCATCACGCCGTTCAACTTCCCCGCCATGGTGCCGATGTGGATGTTCCCGCTCGCCATCGCCTGCGGCAACACCTTCGTGCTGAAGCCCAGCGAGAAGGACCCGTCGGCCTCGTTCCGGCTGGCCGAACTCGCCTCCGAGGCCGGCCTGCCGGACGGCGTGCTGAACGTCGTGCAGGGCGACAAGGTGGCCGTGGACCGCCTGCTGGAGCACCCCGACGTCGTCGCGGTCTCCTTTGTCGGCTCCACGCCGATCGCCAAGTACATCCAGCTCAAGGGCGTCGAGCACAGCAAGCGCGTGCAGGCGCTCGGCGGCGCCAAGAACCACATGCTCGTACTGCCCGACGCCGACCTGGACTTCGCCGCGGACCAGGCGATCAACGCCGCGTACGGCTCGGCGGGCGAGCGCTGCATGGCGGTCTCCGTCGTCGTCGCCGTGGGCGACATCGGAGACGAGCTCGTCGACAAGATCGCCGAGCGGGCGAAGGGGCTGCGGATCGGCCCGGGCAACGACCCGTCGAGCGAGATGGGCCCGCTGATCACACGGGAGCACCGCGACAAGGTCGCCTCGTACGTCTCAGGCGCGGCGGCTCAGGGCGCCGAGGTCGTCGTCGACGGCACCGGCTACGCCGTCGAGGGCCACGAGGACGGCTTCTTCCTCGGTGTCTCACTGCTCGACAAGGTGCCGGTGACGGCGGACGCCTACAAGGACGAGATCTTCGGCCCGGTGCTGTGCGTGGTGCGCGCCGACACCTACGACGACGCCATCGAGCTGATCAACAGCTCGCGTTGGGGCAACGGCACGGCGATCTTCACACGGGACGGCGGCGCCGCCCGCCGCTTCCAGCTGGAGGTCAAGGCGGGCATGGTCGGCGTGAACGTGCCGATCCCGGTCCCCGTCGGCTACCACTCCTTCGGCGGCTGGAAGGACTCCCTCTTCGGTGACCTGCACATCTACGGCAACGACGGCATCGCCTTCTACACACAGGGCAAGGTGATCACCACGCGCTGGCCCGACCCGTCGGACGCGGGCATCAACCTCGGCTTCCCGAGCCACTCCTGAGATGCGGTGGCCGGTGCGCTTCCCCTCGCACCGGCCACCGCCTGCCGGCCGTTCGGCCGGTCAGGGAGCGGCGGTCGGCCCGTCCGGCTGACGCCGGCGCTGTTCGACCATCTCGCGGCTGAGTTCCTCCGCCTCCGCATCGGGCAGCCGCTCGAAGCCCTTCTCCGTGATGACCGAGACGATGGGGAAGATCCGCCGGCTGATGTCGGGGCCGCCGGTCGCGGAGTCGTCGTCCGCGGCGTCGTAGAGCGCCTGGAGCGCGGCCAGGGCCGCGTCGCGCCGGGACATCCCCTTGCGGAAGAGTTTCTTCAACGCGCCCCGGGCGTACGGGGATCCCGAGCCCTCGGCGTGGAAGTCCGGCTTCTCGTAGGGGCCGCCTGTGACGTCGAAGCTGAAGATGCGGCCGTTCTCACCCTCGGGGGCCGTGACGTCGTATCCGACCAGGAGCGGCACCACGACCAGGCCCTGCATGGCCTGTCCCAGGTTCTCCCGGATCATGCCGGCCAGCCGGTTCGCCTTCGCGTTGAGGGTCATGGGGATGCCCTCGATCTTCTCGAAGTGCGTCAGTTCGACCTGCTACAGCTTCACCATGTCGAGGGCGACTCCGACGGTGCCCGCGAAGGCCACCGCGGTGTAGTCGTCCGTGGGGTGCACCTTTTCCAGGTCGCGCTGAGCGATCAGGTTCCCCATGGTGGCCCGCCGGTCGCCGGCGATCATCACGCCGTCACGATAGGAGAGCGCCAGGACCGTGGTGCCGTGGGGGAAGGCGTCCGCCGGCGGGTGGACGCCGTCGGGCAACTGTGGGCGGGTGTTCAGCAGTTCCGGTCGGTGGGCCGACAGGAACCCGGTGAAGGACGAGGTGCCCGGGGTGAAGAACTCCTCCCCCAACCGACCGTCGTTCTCACTCCGTGCCATCCCTCTCCCCCTCCGCCGTGGGCGCACGACGGAGTCCTACCATGCCCCGACGCACGGAAAACGCCGCTCTCCGCAAGGCACTTCCCACCAGCGGCGCCGGGGCAGGGTCGACCTGATTCCGTCCAGAGCCTCCTTCGGTCAGCCGCGCAGAGCGGACGCGAAGATCTTCGGGAGGGCCGACCAGCGGGGCCGGGCGGCGAAGTCGACGAGCAGGCGGCCGGTGCCGGCGCCGGTGCGGTTGGTGACGAACCACGGCGGCTTCGGGGACATCGACAGCTCCCCGTGCAGGACGGATCGCGGTGCCGGGCGGAAGGGGCCGCGGACGACGGTGCGTTCGGGTCCGTCGAGGAGAACGGCGTTGTGCACGACGCCGATTCCGCTCTGCACGTCGTCGACGGTGTGTCCGGGGAAAGCGCCCCAGCTGGCCCGTGCGGTCAGGTAGCCCAGGCCGGTCCAGGCGTTCAACGCGACAGTGCCGTACCGCAGTTCGGCGATCGCCAGCTCCAGGGCCTCGCCGAGCTCGGCGATGGTGCGCGGGTGGGCGATGACGTTCACGCCGAGGGTGCCGGTGAACTTCTCGTTCGCCGTACGCACCGCCGTGTCCAGGAACTGCCGGGCGTCACCCGGCAGTTCGAGGACGCCGAGCACCGGTGCGAAGTACTCGGTGGTGAGAGCCGGGCCGGGTTGCCGCTCATCAAGGCCTTCGACAAGCAGCCGCTCGCCGATCCTGCGGGCGTCCGGATAGGCGGTGAGCGCCTGCCCGACCCGCTCGTCGCTGCCCGGGTAGTAGGCGGCACGCTGCGGCGCCTCGGCCAGGACCGCGCGCAGCTGTTCCAGGAACCGGTCCTTCTGCGGCCAGTCGGAACTGATGACGACGACCTGGCTGGCCACACAGTTGTAGCCGCCGTTGTGGAGGCGCTGCGTGACCACATGCTCGGCCTGGAACCGCAGATCGGCCTCCGACCAGGTGCCCGGCACCACGATCGTCGGTGAGACTCCGCCGAGTTCGCTGGTGATGTCCTTGTCCAGGAGCGGCGTGCCCGCCTGCTTGCGCGCGGCGCCCTCGGCCCCCGTGCCGTAGACGATCGCGTCGTGCGTCAGGGCGCTGCCGGTCATGTGGACGTGTCGGATCCGCGGATGGTGGACGAGATAGGTGCCGACGTCGGCGCCGCCCGTCACGATGCGGACGACGCCCCGTTCGATCAGCGGGGCGAGCACCTCGCTGAACACGTCGTGGAGGCCGTCCGTGAGCGGGTTGAGCTTCAGCGCGACGACCCGGTTGTGGGCGTACAGCTCGTAGAGCACGTCGAGGACGGGGATCGAGGTGATGTTGCCGGCGCCCAGGACGACCCCCACTCCCCCGGTCTCCTCGGGCCTGCGCAGTCCGAGTCCGGCGCCGCCGCGCACGGCGTCGGAGGTGACGCCCGGCGGCATCCAGACCTCGGCGCTGAAGCCGCTGAGCAGCAGCCGGTCGTAGGTGTCGTGGGGCAGGACGCGGACGGCGACCCGGCCGCCCGGCGCCCGTCCGAGGGAGAAGTCGTCGACGGGACTGCGCCCCTCCTCCAGGGCACGGACGCTCTGGGCGAGCGCGCTGGTGCCGATCAGCACGGGGTAGGGGCCCGAGGTCCACTCCTCGCCGAGCAGCGCGTCCTGGTCGGGAAGCTTCTTGTACGCCGCCGCGGCACGCACCCAGGCCTCGGCCCGCGCCGCGGTCGCCTCGTGCACGCGCTCCAGCAGCGTCCGGCGCTCGGCCAGACCGCAGGCCGCCCACGCCGCTTCGCCGCGGACGAGTTCGTCCACGATCCGGTCGATCCCCTCCGTCCTCTCCGCGGTCGGCGCCGGAATCGGGGTCGGGGCCGGGGTCGGGCTTGTCATCGTGCGGTCTCCTTGATCAGGTCGGCCGCCTTCTCGGCGGCCATCACAGTGGGGGCGTTGGTGTTGCCGCGCGGCACCGTCGGGAACACCGACGCGTCGACGACCCGCAGGCCCTCGACGCCGAGCACGCGCAGTTCGGGGTCGACCACGGAACCGATCGCGCAGGTCGACGTCGGATGGAACAGGGTCATCCCGCTCCTGCGCGCCCACGCGAGCAGGCCCGCCGCGTCGGCGTCCGGTTCGGGGATGTCGTGCGGGCCGGTGATGACGTCGGCCAAAGGACCCTGTCGCGCGATGTCGAGCGCGCTGCGCACGCCTGCCACGATGCACTCCTGGTCCTCGGCGGTCGTCAGGTAGTTGTGCACGATGCGCGGCGCGGAGTCCGGCCGGGGCGTGCGCAGGGTTACCAGGCCGCGGCTGCTGGGGGCGAGGACGCACGGGCCGAGGGCGAGTCCGTGCTCGGCGACGGCGCCGAGCCCTTCCTGGTGGAACAGCACCGGCGCCATGTGGAACTGCCCGTCCGGCGCCTCCAGTCCGTCCCGGCTGTGGAAGAACCCGCCCGCCTCGCCGATGTTGGAGGTCAGCGGGCCGCGTCCCTCGTTCTGCAGGAGCGCCGCGTTGTCCGCACTCGCGGCGGTGAGCAACGACTCGACGTCGGTGCGGAAGTTCAGCAGCGCCATGTAGTGGTCCTGGAGACCCTGGCCGACGGGAAGGTCCTGCGCGACGTCGATGCCGAAGGCCGCGAGCGTCGCCGCCGGACCGACTCCCGACAGCATCAGCAGTTTCGGCGACTCGTAGGTGCCCGCGCAGACGAGCACCTCACGCTCGGCGCGCACCAGCTCGACCGCTCCGTCGCGGGCGATCTCCACCGCGCGCGCCCGGCCGCCCTCGATCACCACCCGCTGGGCGTGGGCCGCGGGCAGCAGGGTCAGGTTGGGGCGCTCCAGCGCCGGGTGCAGGTAGGCGACGGCCGTGCTGCACCGCAGGCCGCCGCGCTGTGTCAGCTGGTAGGGCCCGACGCCGAGCTGGGTCGGCCCGTTGAAGTCGTCGTTGCGCTGATGCCCGGCCTTCAGGGCGGCTTCGACGAAGGCTGCCGCCAGGGGGTGGCGGGAGCGGCCTTCGCTCACGCTCAGCGGTCCGCCGGCGCCGTGGTAGGCGTCGGCTCCGCGTTCGTTGTCCTCGGAGCGCAGGAAGTACGGCAGTACGTCGGCGTAGGACCAGCCGGTGGCGCCGGCCGCGGCCCACCCGTCGTAGTCGGCCCGGTTGCCCCGGATGTAGATCATCGCGTTGGTCGAGCTGCACCCTCCGAGCACCTTGCCGCGGGGCAGATAGGCCCGGCGCCCGCCCAGCCCCGGTTCCGGCTCCGAGTCGAGGTCCCAGTCGAGGGCGCTCTTGAACAACTGGCCGAACGCGGCCGGGACATGGATCTCCTGAGCCGTGTCGGGCCCACCGGCCTCGATGAGAGCCACACTCACGGAGGCGTCCTCCGAGAGCCGCGACGCCAGCACACAGCCGGCTGATCCCGCCCCGACGACGACGTAGTCGTACGTGTTCACCCGATCTCCTTTGACCAGACACGAACTGTGCACCTGCCGCATCCGCGGAACCGTGCCGCGACGTACTGCCCGTGATATTCACGGCTCGGTGCCGGTTGCGGCCATAGGCGGTCGACGGAGATATGGGGACTCACGTTGTGCCGTCGCACAATCGGCAGGGTCTACGATGCCTGCGTGACGACGCTGTTGCCCGCCGAACACCCCGGCCAGGGGGTCGACCTCATCGGTCTGCTGCTGCGGTCGGTGGACGCCCTCGCCGACGAACTGACCCAGGACATCGTCAGCGGCGAGCACTCGTACGCCGAGAGCACGCTACTGACCCACGAGGTGCTGCGCGAGACCGTCTGCGATAACCTCCGTACGGTCCTGATGGCGTTGCAGGGCCTGCCGACCACGCTCGACGCCCCACGGGCGGCCGGTCGGCTGAAGGCCGAACAGGGCATCCCGCTCGACGCGTTGCTGCATGCCTATCGGCTGGCGGGCCGGTTCGTCTGGGACCGGTTGCTCGCACTGGCCGTCGACGCGGGCGGCACCGACCAGCTGCTGCCGATGGCGTCCGACATCTGGCTGATGATCGACGAGTACTCCAGCGCCGCCGCCGAGGCCTACCGGACCACCTTCGAGGAGCAGGCGCGCCGCGAGGCCGCCGCCCGCAGCCTGATGCTGACGACGCTGCTCGACGGGAGCGCGCGCGACAGCGCCGGCGCCCGGGAGATCGTGCGTGTCCTGCATCTGGAACGTCCGGGCCCGTTCGTGGTGGTGTCCGCCGAGATCAACGACGCCAGTGAGCCGCTGCCCTCCGTCGAGGGGCGGCTGCGGGCTGTCGGCGTCGGTTGCGAGTGGATCCAGAAGGACGGCGCGAAGGTGGGCCTCCTCGCGCTGCCGAGCGGGCACGCGGCCGAGACGGCCCTCGCCGAACTCGCCGGGTCCGCGCTGTCCCGCGTCGGGGTCAGCCGCCCCTTCGCCTCTCCCACCGACGCGCCGAAGGCGTGGTGGGAGGCCCGGCTCGCGGCGCGCTGTCTGCCGCCGGGTTCCACGGGCGCGCATCTGTACGGCAGTTCACCGATCGCCCTGCTCGCGGCGGCGTCGCCGGACGCCGCGGCGCAGGTGGCATGTGCCGTGTTCGGGCCGCTGCGCACTCTGCCGGAGGCGGAGCGCCTGACCCTGCTGGAGACCCTTGACGCCTGGTTCGCCTGCGGGGGCTCGACGACGAAGGCGGCCGACCGGCTGCACTGCCACCGCAACACCGTGCTGTACCGGCTCAACCGCATCGCCGAGCTGACCGGCCGCCCCACCACGCACGCCGAAGCGTGCGCGGAGCTGTTCATCGCGCTGCGGGCGATTCGGCTGGGCTCGCCGATCACCGAGGGCTGACCGGATCGGGGGGTACGCGCCCACCGGGCTCCTGGAGGAGAGGGAGGCCGGATCCGGCGCGTGCCGCGTCCGACGTCGTACGGCCGGCCTGTTTGGTTCGGTGCGTCACGCGCGCTTCGGGTGCCTGCGTGCGTCGCCGTGATCGGGCAGCCGTTGCCCGTTCACCCTTTCCGGGAGGGGCGTCGGGCTGACAGACTCCGGAGGGTGCCCGACTTCGACATGCTTGTCATCGGATCCGGCCCCGGCGGGCAGAAGGCTGCCATCGCGGCCGCCAAGCTCGGCCGCCGGGTCGCCGTCGTCGACCGCCCCGACATGGTCGGCGGGGTCTCCATCCACACCGGGACCATCCCCTCCAAGACCCTGCGCGAGGCGGTCCTCTACCTCACCGGACTCACGCAACGCGATCTGTACGGCCAGAGCTACCGGCTCAAGGAGGACATCACCGTCGCCGACCTGACCGCGCGCACCCAGCACGTGGTGGGCCGTGAGGTCGACGTCATCCGCAACCAGCTCTCGCGCAACCACGTCTCGCTGTTCGGCGGCACCGGCCGCTTCGTGGACGATCACACGGTCGCCCTGCGCGAAGTGACCGGCCGCGAACGGCTGTTGAGCGCGCAGCACATCATCATCGCCACCGGCACCCGGCCCGCGCGGCCCGCGACCGTCGAGTTCGACGAGCGGACCATCATGGACTCGGACAACGTCCTCAATCTGGAGCAGGTGCCCCGCTCCATGGTCATCGTCGGAGCGGGCGTGATCGGCATGGAGTACGCCTCCATGTTCGCCGCGCTCGGCAGCAAGGTCACCGTCGTCGAACAGCGGCCGGGGATGCTCGACTTCTGCGATGTCGAGGTGATCGAGTCGCTCAAGTACCACCTGCGCGATCTCGCCGTCACCTTCCGCTTCGGGGAGACCGTCTCCGCGGTCGAACGGCACGCCCGGGGCACCCTGACCATCCTGCAGAGCGGCAAGAAGATCCCGGCGGACGCCGTGATGTACTCCGCGGGCCGGCAGGGCCTGACCGACGAACTCGACCTGGACAAGGCGGGGTTGTCCGCGGACCGGCGCGGCCGGATCACGGTCGACGAGCACTACCGCACCGAGGTTCCGCACATCTACGCCGTGGGCGACGTCATCGGTTTTCCCGCGCTTGCGGCGACCTCGATGGAGCAGGGCCGTACGGCGGCGTACCACGCGTGCGGCGAGCCGGTGAACCGGATGCACAACCTGCAGCCCATCGGCATCTACACGATCCCGGAGATCAGCTTCATCGGACGGACCGAGGACCAGCTCACCGAGGACAGCGTGCCGTTCGAGGTCGGCATCTCCCGCTATCGCGAGCTGGCCCGGGGGCAGATCATCGGTGATTCGCACGGGATGCTGAAGCTGCTGGTGTCCCCGGAGGACCGCACGCTCCTCGGGGTGCACTGCTTCGGCACGGGGGCCACCGAGCTGATCCATATCGGGCAGTCCGTCATGGGCTGCGGCGGCACGGTGGACTACCTGGTCGATGCGGTCTTCAACTATCCGACGCTCGCGGAGTCCTACAAGGTCGCCGCCCTGGACGCCACCAACAAGATCCGGCAGGTCGACCGGCTGCGGGAGTGACCGGCAGCGCGCAGGTCCCGCGACACCGTTCGGCGGGACCTGCGCGAGCGCGGCCGATCAACGGCATAAGCTCGACGGATGGCGAAGTACTTCGACGTTCACCCCGAAAACCCTCAGCCGCGCACCATCGGCCAGGTCGCCGACAGCATCCGCTCGGGCGGGCTCGTCGTGTATCCGACGGACTCCTGCTTCGCGCTGGGCTGCCAGCTGGGCAGTCGCGACGGCATCGACCGGATCCGTTCGATCCGCCGACTCGACGACCGCCACCACTTCACCCTGGTGTGCCAGAACTTCGCGCAGCTCGGCCAGTTCGTGTATGTCGACAACGACGTGTTCCGCGCCATCAAGGCCTCGACGCCCGGCAGTTACACGTTCATCCTTCCGGCCTCGCGGGAGGTGCCGCGCAAGCTGCTCCACCCGAAGAAGAAGACGGTCGGAGTCCGCATTCCCGATCATGTCGTGGCCCAGGCTCTGCTCGCCGAGCTCGGAGAGCCGCTTCTGTCCAGCACGCTGCTCCTGCCGGACGAGACCGAGCCGATGACCCAGGGATGGGAGATCAAGGAGCAGCTCGACCACGTGGTGGACGCGGTCATCGACTCAGGCGACTGCGGCACCGAGCCGACGACGGTCATCGACTTCTCCAACGGCGAGGCGGAGATCGTACGGCGAGGGGCCGGCGACGTCACACGATTCGAGTGACCCCCGGCTGAAGCGGCAGAGCCCCGAGACCACGTGGCAATAACCGATGGCTATGGTCACGGGTCTTGGACGTGACCTCGATCGCGGGCCGACGATGGATGGCAGGCACCGCCACCCGGAGGAGAGGTCACGATGCAACTCGGCGTCCACGGACTCAACACCAAAGCGACACTGGATCCGGCCGTCACCGTCCAACTGGCGCGGCGGGCGGAGGAGTTGGGATACAGCTCGTGGTGGGCCGGTGATCACGTCGTACTGCCGAGCCCGCGCACACCCCCGTCACCCATGGCTCCGACGGACCCGGTTCTCGATCCGCTGACGCACCTGGCGTACGTCGCCGCAGTGACCGAGCGTCTCGAACTCGGCACGGGCATCCTCATCCTGCCCCAGCGCAACCCGCTGGTCCTGGCCAAGCAGGCGGCGAGTGTGGATGTGCTCAGCGGGGGGCGGCTGCTGCTCGGGGTGGCGGCGGGTTTCCTCGAAGCGGAGATGACGGCCGTCGGGGTGCCGTTCAAGGAGCGGGGCCAACGCACCGACGAGTACATCGACGCGATGACGGCGCTGTGGACGCAGCAGCAGCCCGCGTTCGAGGGCCGATACGCCTCCTTCCGCGATGTCGACGCGCACCCCCGGCCGGTGCGGCCCGGCGGTCCGCGGATCATGGTCGGCGGGCACAGTCCGGCCGCATTGCGGCGAGCCGTCGCGCGCGGCCACGGCTGGATCGGCAACGGCGACTCCCCCGAGACCCTGGCCGGCCACCTCGCCGCGCTGAAGCAGGCCATGGCCGAGGTCGACCGCCCGGCCCGGCTGGGCCCGCTGGAGATCACCTTCGCCCATCTGGACCCTGCAACGCTCGACGCGGAAACCGTCCGGCGGTACGCCGCACTCGGCCTGGACCGGTTGCTTCTCTACCCCGTGCCGCTGGAGAACCCGGCTGACATCCTCGCCTTCCTCGAAGAGCGGGCGCCGACGGCCTGACGGTGGCCACGGATACGCGCGTCGGCGGTCAGGTCACGCCAGCAGCAAGAGATGCGCGTCGACCAGGGCCTGGCAGAGTTCCAGGCGCTCGCTCACGTCGAGGGCGAAGGACAGGTCCTGGGGCTGGAATTCACCGCACGCGGCGATGTGCCGTACCGCGCTGCCGAAGTGGTCCGGGACGGTGACCGTACGGCGCCCGAGCACGACATGCAGTCGCCGCGTCTCCGGCTGCCGGAACAGCGCGCAGGGCACCGTCTCCTGCCGGCGCAACCGTGTCGTGTCGTTCACACCGAAGAAGCCGAGCGTGTGGTCCGTCGCGAACGCGCCGGGTATGCGGTCCGTCAGCTCGGTGAGGAAGGTGCGGAGGTGTGCGGACCGGATCCGTTCGGAGTCCGCGTCATCGAGGACGGTGCGGAGACCGGCCATGAGCCGCTCGGTGGGTCCGGTCGTAGAGCCGCGGTCGTGGAGCCAGCCGACCGGCAGTTCGGCGTCCAGCTGCTCGGCGGGAAGGCTCTCTTCGAGCAGTTCGAGAAGGGAGGTCCGCAGCACGTCCCGCCAGGTGTTCGAGGTGACGCTGATGGTGACGTGCCCCGACTGGCCGCTCTGGGTGTGGGCCCGGTGCGGGGTTCCCTGGGGCATGTAGAGCACGTCGCCCGGGCGCAGCACCAGGTCGGTGAGCCCGGGCTCCATTCGGTGCTGCCGCTCCCAAGGCGTGGCTTCCAGGTGCCAGTTCTTCTCGCCGAAGGCCTGCAGCACGAAGACGTCGTGGGGATCGGAGTGGAGACCGAAGCCCTGGGCGGATCCGGGCGTGAGGTAGATGTTCGCCCGGCATCGATGCCCGAGGGCGAGTTCCAGTGAGCGGCAGAACGCCGTCAGAGGCGGGTGATACCAGTGCGCGCTCTGAAGAATGAGCGTGGCACCGCCGCGTACGGCGGCCGTCACCTCTGCGGGGCTCGCTATGCCGTGCGTCAGGTCTTCGAAGGTGCGCTCGACTTCCGTCATCCGGTGGTCGACCGGGCGCGGGTACACCTCGCGCAGAGACCTCAGATAGGACCCTCGGGGCAGGATGTCCCCCTTGCGCACCAGGCGAATCAACTCCGCGCGAAGCAGCGGCTGGCTGGTGAGCATGCGGTCGATGTCGCTCACATCGATCAGGTCACTGGCCGGAATCCCCTGCGTCACGACTTGCGCCCGTTTTCCCCACACATCGGCGATGAAGGGTTCCTCGTCGCCGACGCAGCGACGCAGCGTCTCCTTGTCGACCGGTAGCGTCCGTGCCGCGTCGTCGAGTGCTTCCGCTTCCTCGGGGAGCGAGACCAGCGAGCTCATCTGCCCGCGCAGCGATGCGGTGTTGACGATCTGGACCCTCGGCGCCTGTTGAGCAGTGGAGAGCATCGCGTCCTTCCGGTTCTGTCCGGCGTCACCCGGCAGGCAGTCTCGCTTCGGACGCTCGATTGCCACTCGACCGCTCCGCGGCCGGGAAGGTCAGGGAAGGCCGGGCGACCTCAACCGGCGTCGCCTCCGGCGAAGGTCACCTCCGCCGTACTCACGGTGTCCCCGCGGCGCCCCGGTGCGAGCTGCCCGTGCCAGTACAGGTTGGTGTGTGCGATCACCTGGCCCGGAGGCGGTGCTCCGTACGCGCTGAGGTCCTCCGTCGTATGGGCGTCGCCGACCAAGGTCACGTCGTAGCCGCGGACGAAGGCTCCGTGCAGGGTCGAGCGGATGCACGCGTCGGTCTGGGCACCGGTGACGATGACGCGGCCCACTCCGCGCTCGGCGAGCAGTGTCTCCAGTTCGGTGCCCTCGAACGAGTCGGAGTAGTTCTTGTGCACCAGCGGTTCCGCATCGTGGCGGACCAGCTCCGGAACGTACTGCCATCTCTCGCTGTCCCGCTGGAGCTGGTCGTCGGCGTGCTGCACCCAGAGCACGGGCACGTCCTCGGCCCGCGCCTTGCCGACCAGGGTGTTGATGTTGGCGATCACTCCGTCGCGGTCGTGGCTGCCCGCCATCACGCCGTTCTGGACGTCGATGACGAGCAGTGCGGTGTGCGGACGGCCGGGCAGAGTCGTCACGGGTGCCTCCTGTTTCAGTGCGGCTTCATCAGCCACGGTATTGCGTGGAGCGCTCGTGGGAGGTCCAGGCGGGCGGCTTGGGCTTCGCCTCTGATGCAAAGAAGGAACCCGAACCCGGCTGCCGCTGTGCGGAGTTGCCCCCGGAAGCGGGGCGCTGCGCCCCCGGACCGCCCCAGTCTCCTTCTCCGAGGACCAGGAGGGGGTCGAACATCACGACCACGCCGGCCAGGATCAGGAAGACGACCGGGCCGAACAGCATGGGAAGCATGATCGAGGTGGGTGAGCCGCCCAGCGAGGACGCTGTCGCGTCGCCGTGCAGGTGGACCCTGACCGCCGCCATGGCCGTGTAGTGCATGCCGCTCACGGCGACGCCCATGACGAGGCTCGCCCCCAGGCTCGCGAGGAAGCCGCGGATCGAGACGGCCGCCCAGAGAGCCGCGGTCGCGGCGACGACGGCGATCACCACGGAGATCGCGACGACGGTGGGGTCGTAGCGAATGTCGCCGCCCATGCGCATCGCGGCCATGCCCATGTAGTGCATGGCCGCCACCCCGAGACCGGTGATGGCACCGGCCGTGAGCAGGGCGGTCCGGCCGGCTCCGCGGTAGCCGACGATGAAGACGCCGATACCGACCACCAGGACGGCCACGAGCAGGCTCGCGAAGGTCAGGTACGCGTCGTACCGAATACGCGTCTCCTCGACCTGGAAACCGATCATGGCGATGAAATGCATGGTCCAGATGCCGCAGCCGATCGACGCCGCTCCGAGCGCCAGCCATCCGGGTTTCCAGGACCGTTTGTTGCGCAGCGATCTGGTGACGCAGCGCAGTCCGAGCGCGCCGCCCAGGGACGCCATCAGATAGGCCGCCACAGGCGTGACCGCGCCATAGCTGAATCCGTCGACTGTTCCTTGCATATGCCAAATCCCCCCAGACTCTGGCTCCTGCGTGGCAAAGGTCTACGGGGTCGGCGGTGCGAGAGCAAGCACTTTCAGTGGATTGCGTGTCAACTCCTCATCGAAAAGTGCGCAATAGGTGCACGAGTGCGTCATATCCGGTACGGATGTGGGGAGTTGAAGCCGGATCCGCCGCACGCCTGCACCGGCTCCGGTGCGCGGGAGCCGGTGCAGACGCGGATCAGGAGGGACCGCCACGGGTCACGTGTGGGGGCACTCCTTCCAGGCGAGGTGGTAGATGGTGCTGATGTCGCCGTCCGTGGAGTCCATGGTCATGAAGCTGGTGCTGCCGGGGGCTGAGCTGCCCGCGTTCACGCGCAGTTCGGTGTTGATGTTGAAGTTCCGTTGAACTCCGCAGGGTGCCCAGACCAGTTGGGCCCAGTCCGTCGTGTCGGTGGCCTGCCAGTTGTCGTCCTGGGGGCCGGCGAAGGCGTGGGTGAGCGACGCGGTGTTCGAGGAGCCCTGGAAGTAGTACGAGGCCTTCTCCGTGCTGTTGGCGCCCGGCTGGAGTGAGGCGAAGCCTCGGTAGTCCGCGCTCGCGATGGCGTAGGTGAAGCCCTGCGGGACATGGACGATCAGATTGAGCTGACAGTTCTTGCGGAACGCGGTGGGGTCGGCGTTGCCGCCCACCTGGGCGAGGTAGTTGCTGTAGGTCACCGTGAAGGCGGTGTTGTCCGGGGAGACCGCGACGGCGGCGGTTCCCTGGGGACAGCCGGAGCCGTTCACGGTGGCGACCTTGATGACGATGCGGTCCGGGGGCGGGTCGACGAACCCGGACGACGGGTCCTGCGTGGGGAGTGCGGTGGCGAACAGCGCGGCTATCGCGCCGCTCAGGAGCAGCCCACCAGTCATGGTTCTCCCATCCATTGCGTTGGCGTTCCGGCGGCGCGAGAGGTGCGCCGCCGTGAGTTGGGGGGTGCGGCCTCCCTGGTGCACGGAGGCCGTCGCAGACCGATTGCATGGGATCGAGCAGGGAAACTGACTGATCATGCACATGCCAATGCGGCAGGCACATTTACTCCCACCCTGTGAAGGAGCTGTGAAGGCCGGGAGTGATCGCAGCGTACGCACCCCTGCTTTTGGTGGACAGGGCGATCTCCAGCCATTCACCGCCGTCCCCGCGCCGAATCTCCCCCGTGCGCAAAGGGATCTCTCCGGACCTCTTTTCCACACCGTCCGCGTCGCGCGGGGTACCCGGAAAACCCGTAGCGTGAACCGTACGAGGCCCGTGACTGCCAAGGAGCGATCATGCCGATCAGTCAGCCCGATGCGCCCTCCCCCTCCGACGACACCACGACCCCCGACGCCCTGCTGCACACAGGCTCGGGCGGTGAGGTGTCCCCCGAGGACCTGGTGCTCGCCACCGGTCGCGACATCACCCCGCAGAACCTCGCCTGGGCCGAGCGAAAGCTCGCCGCGGAGGGGCCGGCAGCCCTGGACAAGCTGCTCCCGTAGGTCACCGGGCCTCCTGTGGGCGCCCTCGGCGCAAGTCACGGTGAGTGACGCTCCTCGCCTCCTGGCACCAGGCAGTGTAGATATGAGCACATGGTCCGACTCGTGGGTCGATCCTGGGCTCAGTCGACCCTCTCCCGCAAAGCCCTGCGCTCGCGGCGCGGGGGTGATCGCGTTCGCCCTGCGCACGATCACCAGGCATCGCAGCCGCCGCGCAGACCGGTGACGCCGAGGAGGTCGCACCGGGGCGGACGGCGCAGACGGTCCGCCGGAGGGCTCAAGTCGGCCCTGAGCGGGCGCAGCGTCGCCGGCCAGGTCTTCGTCCTTCAAGTGGTGATCGTGCTGCTGCTGGTCGTGGCAGCGGTGGCAGCGCTGGTGCTGCAGGTACGGCACGACAGCACCCAGGAGGCCCGCAACCGCTCACTCGCCGTCGCCGAGACGTTCGCGAACGCGCCGGGCACGCGTGAGGCCCTCAACAGCCCCGATCCCACGGCCGTACTGCAACCGCGGGCCGAGGCCGCCCGCAAGCAGTCCAAGGTCGACTTCATCGTCGTGATGAACACCGACGGCATCCGCTACACCCACCCCAAGCCGGACCGGATCGGCAAGAAGTTCGTCGGAACGCTGGCACCGGCATTGGCCGGCCGCTCCATCACCGAGGAGATCACGGGAACGATCGGACCGCTGGTGCAGGCCGTCGTCCCGATCAAGGCGGACGACGGCTCGGTGGTGGGTCTGGTGTCCGCGGGGATCACGACCGCCAACGTCGGCGGCGTAGCCGATCACCAGCTGCCGATCCTGCTGGCCGCCGCAGCGGTCGCGCTGGCCCTCGCCACGGGTGGAACGGCGCTGGTGAGCCGCCGGCTGCTGCGTCAGACCCGCGGCCTTGGCCCGTACGAGATGACACGGATGTACGAGCACCACGACGCGGTGCTGCACGCCGTCCGGGAGGGCGTGATCATCGTCAGCGGCGACGGTCAGCTGCTGCTCGCCAACGACGAGGCTCACCGGCTGCTCGATCTGCCTTCCCCGGCAGAGCGCAAGCACGTCCTCGAACTCGGTCTCGACGCGGACACCGCCGACCTCCTGGCCTCGGGGCGGATCGCCACGGACGAGGTGCACCTGGTCGGAGACCGGCTGCTGGCGATCAACCAGCGGCCCACCGACCTCCAGGGCGGCCCGCCGGGCAGTGTCGCCACGCTCCGTGACTCGACAGAACTGCGAGCGCTGTCCGGACGCGCCGAGGAGGCACGCGAACGCCTCAACCTCCTCTACGACGCCGGTGTGGGCATCGGCACGAGCCTGGACGTCACCCGCACCGCCGAGGCTCTCGCGGAGGTGGCCGTACCCCGGTTCGCGGACTTCGTCACCGTCGACCTCCTCGACGGCGTCCTCAACGGCGAGGAACCGGACGCGGCCACCGATCTGCACCGTACGGCGTTCAGCGGCATCCGCGACGACGCGCCGCTCTACCCGGTGGGCAAGCGGATCGCGCTGGTCGACTCCTCACCGCAGGCCCGCAGCCTCAGCTCCGGCGAGGCCGTCATCGAGCCCGACCTCAGGGACGCCGCCGGCTGGTACGCGCAGGACCCCGCACGCTCCGCGCAGGTCGTCGAGTACGGCATCCACTCGCTGATCACCGTCCCGCTGCGGGCGGGCTCCCAGGTGATGGGCGTGGCCAATTTCTGGCGTTCGCAGGAGCCCGACCCCTTCGACCTGGAGGAGCTGGCCCTCGCCGAGGAGCTGGTCGCCCGCGCCGCGGTCTCGATCGACAACGCACGCCGCTACACGCGCGAGCACACCATGGCCGTGACCCTGCAGCGCAGTCTCCTGCCACGCACCCTGCCCGAGCAGAGCGCCCTGGACGTCGCCTACCGCTATCTGCCCGCCCAGGCGGGAGTCGGCGGGGACTGGTTCGACGTCCTGCCGCTGTCCGGTGCGCGCGTCGCCCTCGTGGTCGGCGACGTGGTCGGCCACGGGCTGCACGCCGCGGCCACCATGGGGCGGCTGCGCACCGCGGTCCACAACTTCTCCGCCCTGGACCTGCCCCCGGACGAACTGCTCGGACTCCTCGACGAGTTGGTCGCCCGCGTCGACCAGGACGAGGCGGCGCACGACAGCAGCGCCGCAATCACCGGCGCCACCTGCCTGTACGCGATCTACGATCCGGTCACCCGGATGTGCACCGTCGCCCGCGCGGGCCACCCGATGCCCGCCCTGGTCCGGCCCGACGGGAGCGTCGAGTTCCCCGAGGTGCCGGCCGGCCCGCCGCTCGGGCTCGGGGGCCTGCCCTTCCGGACGGCCGAACTCGAACTGGAGGAGGGCAGCCGGCTGGTCCTGTACACGGACGGACTCGTCGAGGACCGGGACCGGGACATCGACGTGGGGCTCGATATGCTGCGCACCGCGCTCACCGAGGCCGACCCGTCCCCGGAGGAGACCTGCCGGACCGTCCTCGAAGCGCTCCTTCCGGCGCGGCCGAGCGACGACATCGCCCTGATCGTGGCCCGTACCCGTGCGCTCGAAGCCGACCGGATCGCCGACTGGCAGGTGCGCTCGGACCCGGCGGCCGTCGGCGAGGTGCGCGCCTCGGTCACCCGTCAGCTGTCCGCGTGGGGCCTGGAGGACCTGGCGTTCGCCACGGAGCTGATTCTCAGCGAGCTGGTCACCAACGCGATTCGCTACGGCAGCGATCCCATCCAGGTCCGTGTGCTGCGCGACCGCAGCCTGATCTGTGAGGTCTCCGACAGCAGCAGCACCTCACCGCACCTGCGCTACGCGGCCACCACCGACGAGGGTGGGCGGGGTCTGTTCCTCGTCGCGCAGCTCGCCGAGCGCTGGGGCACCCGCTACACCCCGGAGGGCAAGGTCATCTGGGCGGAACAGCCGTTGCCCTGATGCAACAAGGGGGCGGGGTGCGGCACCCGTCCTCCCCCGAAGTACCCAGGACAGGTGCCGCACGTTCTGTGCTCGCGCGCCGGTGACGACTGCGCGAGGTCCATACGATGCCGCGGGCCGCGGCGCGGGCACCTGAGGCACGGGTCCCGACCGCCACGGGCAAGGTGCCCGGGGCCCCCGGGACCGCGCGCGGACGCCTGCGAGATGCTGGGGTGCCGCCGTACGACGGCACAGTGGGCTCGACAGTCGCCCCCAACGAGGGAGTAGGTCATGTCAGTTGATGTCGTGGTGGGCGCGGGAAGCACCGGGGTCGCGACCGCCTCCTTGCTCGCGGACGCCGGCCGCCGCGTCCGCCTCGTGACGCGCAGCGGAAGCGGGCCCGAGCATCCGGGCATCGAACGCGTCGCGGCCGACGCCACCGACGCCGACCGGGTCACCGCAATCTGCCGGGACGCCACGACGCTGTTCACCTGCGCCGCTCCGCCGTATCACGCCTGGCCCAAGGCGTTCCCGCCGCTCTCCGCGGCCCTGCTCACCGCCGCGGAACGCACCGGTGCCGGTTATGTCGTGCTCGACAACCTCTATGCCTACGGGCAGGTCGACGGGCCGATGACCGAAGACCTGCCACCGGCTCCGAACAGCGTCAAGGGCGGTGTGCGGGCGCGGATCTGGCAGGAGGCGCTGGCCGCGCACCGGGCGGGCCGGGTGCGTGTCACGGCGGTGCGCGCCTCCGACTTCATCGGCGTCGGCGCCTCCTCCGTGTTCACGCTGGCGGTGGCCCCGAAGGTGCTGGCCGGCAAGCCGGCTCTCGTCCCCGGGGACCTCGACGCGCCGCACAGCTGGAGCGCCGTCCGGGACGTCGCCCGGGCACTGGTGGCTGTGTCCCGGGACGACAGGGCATGGGGGCACGTCTGGCACGTCCCCACCCCGGCGCCCGTCTCGGTACGCGAACTGGCCGGACTGCTGGCGCATACGGCCGGGGTCCGCGCTCCGAAGCTGCGCACCATGCCCGCCTGGATGCTGACGCTCGGCGGTCTGTTCTCGCCGACCGTGCGTGAACTCCCGGAGATCCAGTACCAGTTCCGGCAGCCCTTCGTCCTGGACTCCGCGCACACCGAGGAGACCTTCGACCTGAAACCGACACCGCTGGAGGTCACCTTGAAGGAGATGGCGGCCGCCTGACCCGTCGGGGTGGGGAGGGCCGCTGTCCGGATCCGCGGTCGGCGATCATGAGGTTCAGCGCAGGACAAGCACGACGGCCAGCGCGATGAGCAACGAGTCGATCCTGTCCAGCAGGCCGCCGGAGCCGGGTAGCCAGCGGCCGGCGTCCTTTGCCTCCACACCTCTTTTCACCATGGATTCGAGAAGGTCGCCGGCCGGGCCGCCGACCGCCACCGCGACCGCCATCGGCCAGCTCAGCGCGGACAGCACAGTGAGCACGCCGACGCCGGCCGCGGCCCCGGCCAGAGTTCCGCTCCACCGTTTGGCCGGTGACAGGGGTGACAGTCGTGGCCCGCCGAGCTGCCGACCGGCGAAGTACGCCACGATGTCGGCGATCGAGACCGCCACGAACAGCGCGAGCGCGCTCGCCCCGAGCGGCACCAGCGCCGCCACGACACTCAGCCAGGCCAGCCCGAGCATGCCTGCGCCGGTCCGGCGCAGGCCGTGGTCGGCGTCGCCGGCCAGGAGCGGCACCGCGGCCACCGCGAGCGCACCGATCCCGACCACCCGGAACGCCTCTCCGGGAGCCAGCCAGGCGGCCAGCACCACACCGGTCACCGCAGCGGCCAGCACCACACGGTCCAGCGGCCCGAGCTGCATCAGCCCGCCGAACTCCATCACCGCGATCACGCCGACCACGACGGCAATGGCCGCGGTGCCCGGGCGGCCCAGCCAGAACGCCCCGGTGACCAGCGGCACTCCGACCGCCCAGGCGCACCACCTGACCATCAGCTCACGACGCCGGGACGCCGCAACCGCGATACCGCCCAGGACCAGCGCCCCACCGAGGTAGGGCGCCAGGGAGGCCACCGTGATCACCTCGCGGCTCCGGCGGCGGGAACGCCGGTGGGCATCGCGAGGAGCGAGTCCGCGCCAGGGCGCAGCACGTCCAGGGCGGTCCGGCACGCGGCCACGATGCGCGCGTTCTCCGCCGTGTCCTTGACCGCGATGCGCACGGTGCGTCCTTGGTACTCCGACGACAACGGCGACAGGTCGCGCAGGTACACGTCGTGGCGGCGGCACTCGGCCACCAGTTGCGCGGCGCTCGGCCCGTCGGACGGCAGCGTCACGGTGAGGAAGTTCGCCACGGCCTCCTCGACCACCACGGCCTCGTCCAATCCGGCCAGACCGGTGGCCAGTTGCCGGCGCAGCACATGGGTGCGCTCCCAGCAGTCGCGGTAGTACGCCGGGTCGCGCAGGGCCTCCACCGCGGCGAGCTGGGCCGGGAGGCTGACCGGCCAGGGCGGTGTCCGCCGGCGTAGCTGCGCCGCTGTGGCCGGTTCGGCGACCAGGTACGCGGCCCGCATCCCGGACAGTGCATACATCTTGGACAGCGACGTGCAGACCACTGCGCGCGGGTCCGTCGCGGCGAGGCCGACGAGCGACTCGGCCGGGTCGACATAGCCCAGGTACGCCTCGTCGATCCACCAGCGGGTACGGGCGGGCGCGTCGGCGATCAGCGAGCGCAGCTCGGCGGCCGGCGCGTGGCGGCCGGTCGGGTTGTTCGGGTTGACCACCACCACGAGGTCGTAGCGGCCGGATGCGACCGCGGCGGACAGCCGGGCCGGATCGATCCGCCAGCCGTCCTCTCGGCGCAACCGGAACCGGTCCACCCGGCATCCGATCACCCGCTCCGTGACGTGGGCGTACTCGCCGTAGCCCGGGTCGGTGAGCAGCACCCTGCTGTCCGGGGTAAGCCACTGGCCGAAGGCCCTGAAGATCAGGTCGGACGAACCGGCGCCGACCGCGAGCGTCTCCACCGGCAGCGCCCGGGCCATGGCGACCTCCGCGAGCAGACCTTCGGCGTCGGTCGGCGGCGAGGTCCGGGCGGCCCAGCCCGGATCTTCCGCGAGCGCTGCCCGTACCCCCGGGGCCGGCGGGAACCAGGCGTCCAGCACGTCGGCCGCCACCACCTCATGGCGCCGCTGCAGACTGCGGAAGTCCGTGCCGATGGCGGTGAAGGAGGCACCGCCGTGTTCGCAGCCGTCCGGCCGGGGTGCGAACGCCACGTCAAGCCGCCAGTCCACCGCGGACCTCAGTCTCTCCAGCGTGGTGGCGTACCGGTCCCTCGCGAGTTTCGTCAGCTCGGTCACGCTGCCGGTCAGCACCTCGAACGTCAACGCACCGCTGTGCACGGTACGGCCGACCGGGCGCAGACCCGCAGCCAGGTACATGTCGAGCAGCTCGGTGCGGCCCATCGCGACCACCCGGCGGCCGCCCCTGGCGGCGATCCAGCGCAGCGCCGCGTACATCAGCAGCGGCGCCGCCCCGGTGGCGCGCCAGCGCGGTTCGACGGTGAGGATGCGCACCTCGAACAGATCGTCCTCGTCCAGCAGCGGCAGTTCGTCGCGGGTGAGGTACTTGTCCAGCGCGTACCGCCCCGCCCAGGGCGCGGTCAGGCTGACAAAGCCGATCCGGGCCTCTCCTCGCGCCGCGACGAGGTAGACGTTGTCACCGTCCAGCCCGTCGCGAAGCCGCCCGCCCGGATTCGGCGCATGCTGGCCCAACTCCTGTGCGTACACCCGGTGGCGCAATTCATGGATCCACTCAAGGTCCTCCGGAGTGGCAGCACGCACTTGCAGGTCACGGCCCATCAGTACCTCTCTCGACGCAAGGGGACTCCATCCTGGGGAACACTGCCGGGCCACGTCAGGGCCAAACGACGCATTCGGCCTGAGTACGCGTACTCAGGCACGGTCGTCCTGTGCGGGCCCGCCCAGCGATCAACCACAAGTTACCTTGAGGTATGTAGTGACTTAACAAGCAAGCAACAGTAGAACTTGTTCTCACTCTGTCGAGAGTGAGGAGCGTCACATGAGTGGCACTACCGTGCACGACAAGGGTTCTGACGGTGTATCACGTCGAAGATTCATCACAGGAACTGGTTCTATTCTTGGAGCCGTGGCTCTCGCCGGCCGCGCCACGGCGGCCCCGAGGACAGCGGGCGCCGCGGCCGCTTCCCTCGACTCCGGGGCTCATGTCCCCGTCCTGGTGATCGGCACCGGGTACGGCGGTTCGGTCGCCGCCCTGCGGCTCGCCGAGGCCGGCGTCGACGTGCAGATGGTCGAGATGGGCATGGCCTGGGACACCCCCGGTTCGGACGGCAAGATCTTCGCCAACACGACCAGCCCCGACTACCGGTCCTACTGGCTGCGGACCAGAACCAAGCAGCCCATCAGCAACTTCCTCGGCTTCCCGATCGACAAGGACATCCCCCGCTACACCGGGATCCTGGACGCGGAGCAGTTCGGCGGGATCCTCGTCTACCAGGGCCGCGGCGTCGGCGGCGGCTCCCTGGTCAACGGCGGCATGGCCGTCACCCCCAAGCGGGAGAACTTCGGCGCCATCCTCCCGTCGGTCAACGCCGACGAGATGTACGGCACCTACTACCCGCGGGCCAACGCCGGACTGGGCGTCGCCACCGTCGACCCCGCCTGGTTCGAGACGGCCGACTGCTACCAGTACGCCCGGGTCGGCCGCAAGCAGGCCCAGCGCTCCGGCTTCCCCTTCGTCTTCGTGCCCGACGTATACGACTGGGACTACATGGAGCAGGAGGCGGCCGGCACCGTCCCCAAGTCGGCACTGGCCGGCGAGATCCTGTACGGCAACAACTACGGCAAGAAGTCACTCCAGAAGACCTATCTCGCCCGGGCCAGGGCCACCGGCAAGGTCACCATCTCCCCGCTGCACCAGGTCACTTCGGTCTCCCCCGCGACCGGCGGCGGCTACACCGTCGTCATCGACCAGCTCAGCACCAGCGGCGCAACCACCGCCACCAAGACCGTCACCGCGGACAAGGTGTTCTTCGCCGCCGGAAGCGTCGGCACCAGCAAGCTCCTGGTCAAGCTCAAGGCCACCGGCGCCCTGCCCGCCCTCAACAGCGAGGTCGGCAAGGGCTGGGGCGACAACGGCAACGTCATGTGCGGCCGCGCCAACCACATGTGGGACCCCACCGGTGCACTCCAGTCGAGCATCCCCTGCTCCGGCATCGACAACTGGGCGGCCGGCGGCGCCTTCTCCGAGATCGCACCGCTGCCCACCGGCATCGAGACCTACGCCTCGTTCTACCTGTCCATCACCAAGAACCCGAACCGCGCCCGGTTCTCCTGGAACAGCGCGACCGCCGCCGTCGACCTGGACTGGCAGACGGCATGGAAGCAGCCGGCCATCGACATGGCCAAGACCATCTTCGACAAGATCAACGCGAAGGAGGGGACGATCTACCGCACCGATCTCTTCGGCACCTACAAGATCTGGGGCGACCACCTCACGTACCACCCGCTCGGTGGGGCGGTCCTGAACAAGGCCACCGACAACTACGGCCGTCTCCAGGGCCATTCCGGCCTCTACGTCATCGACGGCTCCCTGATCCCCGGCAACACCAGCGTCAACCCGTTCGTCACCATCACCGCGCTCGCCGAACGGAACATCGAAGCGATCATCGCCGCCGACCTGTAGCGATGACCTGACGCGGCAGGTGTCCGTGGGAGGCGACCGGGAGCGCCTCCCGCACGTACGGCACCCCTCTGCGCCGGCAGTGCACAGCCGACTCGACGCGTCGCAGCACGCGGACGGCTCAGTGCGCCGGGAGTACACAGACGGCGTCGAGGCCCAGTACATGGTTGAGGCGGCCGAACGCCAGCCAGGAACCGATGCTCATGCTCAGCTCCACGATCTCGCGCTGGCTGTAGTGCGCGGTCATCCGCGCCCAGAACGCGTCGTCGAGCCCGTGGTGGTCCAGGGCGTACCGCTCGGCGTACTCGGCGGCCAGCCGGGTGCGGTCGTCGAAGTCCTCGGTGGTGCGCCACTCGGTGACCGCTTCGGCGAACTGCTCCTCGACCTTCTGCCCGTCGCGCTCGGTGCGCCAGTCGAGGCAGAAGAGACAGCCGTTGATCTGTGCGATGCGCAGCCGTGCGGCCTCGAACTCGCGCAGCCCCAGGGTCGTGTGCTCGTACACCGACAGCGAGAAGTTCGCGGCGGCCGTGCCGATGCCGGGCACCATCTCGCCCCACACATAGCCGATCGGTTCCTGGCCCTCGGGGATGTCGATGTTCATCGTTGCTTCCTTCCGAGTCTGCCGACTGCGGGGCGCAGCGGGACGTCGAGCGCGTCGTAGAGTCCGGGTTCCGCGTCCACGAGCCAGTCGATGGCGCCGACCAGCCGGCCGACCGCGGTCGCGTTGCCGCCCGCGGAGCGGTTCTCGCCCTCGTCGGTGGCCTCGACCGTGACCTCGATGCGCGGCCGACCCTCGATGATCACGCGGTGTGCTCCGTCGCCGCCGTCGGGCGGCGTGGGCCAGTCCGGGGCGCAGGAGGCGTGGATGCGGGTGACGTGCTCGATGACGATGCGGGGTTCGCCGTCGACGATGCCCTGCACCTCGAACCGCACCGCGCCCTGGGTGCCCGCGGCGAAGTCGCCCATCGTCCTGGTGGTCACGGTCGTGTCCAGTGCGCGGCGTTGCACGGTCTCGCGGATGTCGTCGAGTTCGGCGCCGAGGGCCCGGGCCATCAGCCGTATCTGCCCGCCCCACACCATGGTGGGGATCGACGGGGCGAGCATCAGCGGCTCGTGGTCCATCGGCAGGCCCATGCCGACCAGGTTGCGGACCGAGTCCTCCTGGTCGTAGGTGGAGTAGTCGAAGATCTCCTGGCAGCGGATCGCGTCGATGGTGGTGCCGAGTCCGCTGACCAGCAGGGGCAGCACATCGTTGCCCCAGCCGGGGTCCACGCCGGAGACGAACAGGGAGCCGCCGCCGTCCGCGATGGCATCGAGCACCGGTTCCCTGAACTCCGCGGGGGCGTTGCGCTGGTCGTAGAGCGCGTACAGGGCGGGGGTGACGACGACGGCGCCGGACCGGACGGCCCTGGTGATGTCGGCGAGTGCCTCGTCGGGGCGGATGTCGCCGGAGGCCGCGTAGACCACGGCGCGGGGGCCCGCGCCCAGGACCGCGTCGACGTCGTCGCTCGCCGCTATGCCCAGGCCGTGGCCGAGTCCGGCGAGGTCTCCCGCGTCGCGGCCGACCTTCTCCGGGTTGTGGACGATCACGTCCGCGAGTTTCAGCGCCGGATGGGCCTCGACGGCGCGAATGGCCGCGCGGCCGACGTTGCCGGTGCCCCAGACCACTGTGGCAATCATGCGGCGGAGGGTAGCGAGCGGGCCTGAAGGTTCCTAGTGCCGTGCCGCAGGTTCCTGCCCTCGTGGCCCGGGTCGCCGCAGCTCGGGTCGGGGCCAGGAACATCGCATCCAAAACGCCAGGCCGCGCCACCCCTTCCGCCGCATAGAAATATCTACAAGCATGCATATGCCAGGGCCGACCTGCGGAAATCCGCCGGTCAGCGCCCGGCCGAACTCTCCCCTGCACCTGGCACGGCGGAGCTATGACCCTCAGGAGATCGACATGACGAACTCGCTGTGGATGCAAGGCGTGGAGTGGCTCGCCGCGGCCGCTTCGGACCCTCGGGCCTGCAAGCGCGCGTGGGACCAGGGCAACGGCACCGTGCTCCTGGAGGCCGGACGGTACTGGGACGTGCTGAGTGTTCCCGATCAGCTCGGTCTGCTCACCCTCGACGTCCTGTGGCAGGAGCCGCTCCAGGTGCCCGGGCCCACCCTGGTGGACACCGCGGCCAACCGAGTCGGATTCTTCCTGCCGCCGGACCCCGCGAGCCACTGGGTCGGCGCGGGTCTGCGCCACGCGGGCAAGGGCGCCTGGGTCGCCGTACCGCCACCGTACCGGCAGGCACGGTTCCTGGAGTGGCTCATCCCGCCCGACGGCACGGGGGTCCTGCACTCCCCCGTCACTCTGGAACGGGCGCTGGGCCGGGCGAACGGCACCCTGACGGCATTGGCGCCGCTGCGCGAAGGCTAGCGGCTCCGCTCGGAGCCGGGCCGGGCGGTCGGGGGCATCCCCTCAGGCCGCCCCCGGCCCCGCTTCCTCTCCCCGCAGGAAGTTGCTGACCTGGCACGCGAGGCTCTCCCGGGCCGCGCCGGAGGGGGCGTCGGCGTCGGGGCCCTCGGGGTGCAGGCCGATGGCTCCGGACCAGAGGTAGCGGTCGGTCCACTCGTCGTCGACCTTCAGCACGATCTGGATGTCCACCTGGGTCAGACAGGCATCCGCGCCCGCCGCGTAGACCACGGCGGTGACCCGGCGCAGCGGGTAGAGGTCGAAGCCCTCGATGAACTGGGAGTTCCGCCAGTCGAGCAACGCGCTCTCGCCGTCGGCTCCGATACGGACGTCGATCTGTCCGTCCTCGAGGTGGATGCCGAAGTGCTCGGCGGCGCGGTTCTCGACGGTCACGCGGAAGCGGAAGTAGCTCAGCCCCTCGGCGGCGTCGTCGCGTCCTCGCGGGGGTTCCGCGGGCTCCAAGCCGTGAACGCGAACGCGCAGGCCGGCATGCTCGTCGTACTCCTGCCAGTCCCCGGTCACATTCGGCTCGTACACAATCCACCTCTCGACTTCAGAGAGCTGCTTCCTATCTGGGCGCTCAACGAAGTGTCAAATGGATGGAAGGTGCCGTGGCCAGGGATTTTCCCCTGCTAGATCGTCGATCAAGCCGTGCGCAGCCAGAACCCTTCTCCGCGGTGTCCTGCGCCGGTCTCACGCGTGCTGCACATCACGTTCGCCGGCGCCGGACGAGTGCGGATCAGGCCCGCTGTGCCGGTTGGATGTTCTGGTTGAGGCGGAACAGGTTGTCCGGGTCTCGGTCGGCCTTGATACGGGAGAGGCGGGCGTAGTTGTCGCGGTAGCTGGCCCGTACACGCTCCTGGCCCTCGTCCATCATCATGTTCACGTACGCCCCGCCCGCCGAGAAGGGGTGCAGTGCCTCGAAGTAGTCGACGCACCACCGTTTGATCAACTCGGCGTTGGCCGGGTCGGCGTCGACGCCCGCGAAGACGGATGCCCAGCGGGCGTCGCGGTAGCTCCAGGCGGTGTCGGTCGGCCCGTGGTCGTGGACGGCGCCGTCGATCGGGTACAGGTGCATGGTCGATTTCCAGGTCGGCAGTTCGGCGCCGAACTTGGCGTGTCGGTCGACGGCGTCGGCGGGGATCTCGTTGACGAAGTCCGCTCGCCAGTACCACTGGTCGCCGGGCGGGTAGAGCCCGTCGAACGCGGACTGGATCGTGGGGTGCGGCATGGGCGCGGGGCCGTGCAGCAGGGGCGCGGGCAGGGCGTCGAGGAGGGGGGCCATCGCACGGGCCGCCGCGTCCGGATCCGCCCCGGCGTAGCACCAGACGACGCCGCAGATCTTGCGCAGGTGCAGTTCCTCGGGGAACGGAGGGGCCGGCGGGACGGAGCCGAACAGGAAGAAGCCGTTCAGTTCGCGGGGCGCGTGCGGGATGAAGTCGCGGTAGGCGGTGAGGACTTCGGCGCCGAGTTCGACGGGCCAGAAGGTGGGGCCGGCCACGACCGTGCTCAGCTCGTGCAGCCGGAACCGGAAGGAGGTCGCGACACCGAAGTTGCCGCCGCCCCCGCGGATCGCCCAGTACAGGTCGGTGTTCTCGTCGGCGCTCGCGCGCACCTGCTCGCCGTCGGCCAGTACCAGGTCGGCCTCCAGGAGGTTGTCGACGGTGAGTCCGTAGGTGCGGGCGAGATGGCCGATGCCGCCGCCGAGGGTCAGGCCCCCGACGCCGGTCGTGGAGATGATGCCGCTGGGCGTGGCCAGTCCGTGTTCGTGGGTGGCACGGTCGACCTCGCCCCACACGCAGCCGCCGCCGACGCGCACCGTCCGCGCCTCGGGGTCCACCTGTACGTCCTTGAGCGGGGACAGGTCGATGACCACGCCGTCGTCGCAGGAGCCCAGGCCCGCTCCGTGGTGGCCGCCGCCGCGCACGGCGAGCGGCAGACCGCGGTCGCGGGCGAAGGCGACGGCGTGTGCGACGTCCTTGCCGTTGGTGCAGCTCGCCACCAGCGCGGGCCGTCGGTCGATCATGGCGTTGTAGATGGCGCGGGCCTCGTCGTACCCGGAGTCCTCCGGACCGGTCAGCTTCCCCTCGAATCCGGTCAGTTCCTGGCGTGCCGCCTGTGCCGGTGTGATGGACATGAGCATCCCCCGTGTCTGGGGCGGCGCTCGGGGCTCCTGTGTCCGTGTCCCCGGCGTCCGTCCCGCCGATGAGTCCGATACGCCTGTTCTAGCCGGATTCCCGTACGCAGATATCCGTGCCCGTCACCCAGCTCGCCGCCTTCGGCTACCTACCTTTCGGCCGTCCCGTCCCCCCTTCCGCCTCACCGCTGCTCGCCCGTCACCGGCGCGGCAGCAGGCCCAGTTCGTCGGCGCGCGCGGCGGCCTGACGACGGGTGTGCACGCCGAGTTTGTCCAGCACCGCGGAGACGTGGTTGTCGACGGTGCGCACGGAGACCACCAGCCGGTCGGCGATCTCCGGATTGGTCAGCCCCTGCGCGAGCAGCCGGATGACCTGGAGCTGGCGTTCGGTGAGACCGGCGGGGTTCTCCCGGGTCGCCGCGAGCGGGCCGCGTGGGATCCGGCGTACACCGAGGCCGCGCAGCTCCGCACGGATCAGGCGGGCCAGCGGCTCCGCGCCCAGCGCGTCCAGTGCGGCGAGCGCGGTGAGCTTGTCGGCCGGGTCCGGGCTCTCGGCGAGCGCGGCGGCATGCTCGTAGGGGCAGCCCGCCGCCCGCCAGGCGTGCGCCGCCTCGCGCCAGTGCCCCGCTGCCTGCAGGGCGTACGGGTGCCGCGAGTCGTCCGCCGGCACCGGGTGACCGGCTTTCGCGAGCCAGTAGCCGAGTTCCGCCCGCGCCGGTACGGCGGCCAGCCGGCGCGCCTCCGCGTACACCGGTCCGGCGGCCTCGGTGACCGCGAGGTGGTCGCCGCGCAGCCAGGCCGCCTCGGCACGGGCCCCGGCGACGGGTGCGGTGCGTTGGAGTTCGCGGCTGCGCACGGCGATCTCCCACGCCTGTGCGAGCAGTTCGTCGCCGCCGCTTCGGCCGCGGCGCACCCGCACCCGGGCCAGTACCGTCAGGGCCGGGCAGCGGGCGGGCACGAAGTCGTGCGCACCGGCCTCCGCGTATCGCTCGGCGTCCTCCCAGTCCGCGGCGGCGAGTCGGCGCATGGCCATCTCGACGTTGAGGTAGCTCAGGAAGCCCAGGTGTTCGGCGCGGTCCGCCAGTTCCACCGCCGGTGCGAGGAACCGGTCCGCCTCGGTGTACTCCAGCCGTTCGAGCAGCGTCCAGATGATGTTGGCGTAGGCCCTGCAGGCGTGTTCGACCTCACCGGCTGCCAGTGCCACCTTCAGGCTCTCCTCCACCTGGGCGCGTCCCAGCGGATCGCCGCTGTGCCAGCGGGAGGAGCCGACGTTGTTCAGGGCGTGCGCGAGGATTCCCATGTCGCCCGCGCGCCGGGCGAGCGCGATGGCGCGCTCGCCGAACGCGATGGCCTGTGTGTGCCGGTCGGAGAGCATGTGGAGCTGGGAGGTGTTGCTGAGGGCGAGCGCGAGCAGCCGGTCGTCGCCCGCCGGCTCCAGGACGGTGATCGCCTCCCGGGCTGCCTCCCGCGCCTGTTCGGCGTCACCGGCCCACCAGTGGATCCTGGAGAGCCAGCGCAGATCGGCGCCGAGTGCCCGGGTGTCGCCCAGGGACCGGCGCAGCGCGACCGCCTCCCGCTCGGCGGTGACGGCGGCCCCGGAGTCGGCGATGGTGTAGCTCTCCACCGCGTACTGCTCCAGCAGGTCGGCGAGTTCGGCCGGGGCGAACCGCTCGCGCCGGCGCAGGACCAGCCGCAGGTGGGCGGCTGACTCGCGGTGCGCTCCGGCGCGGGAGGCGTCGCGGGCCGCGTCGGGCCCGTAGCGCGCGATGGCGTCCAGGTCGCCCGCCTGCGCCGCGTGGTGGACGATCCGCGAGGAGTCGGCTCCGGGCAGGGCGACGAGGGCGGCGAGCACATGCCTGTTCAGCTCGATACGGCGGGCGGCGGGCAGCGAGTCGGCGACGGCACGACGGATCAGCTCGTGCCGGAATCCCGCGCGCTCCGGCGTCACGACCAGCAACCCGCGCTGCTCCGCCGCGGTCAGCGCGGCCACACCGGCCGGCAACAGTGCGTCGACCAGCCGGTGTTCGACCGCGGACGGCACCACTGCGAGCTGCTCCAGTGCGTCCCGCGTGCCGTCGTCGAGTGTGCGCAGCCGGGACAGTACGGCGTCGACCACGGTCGGCGGTACGCCGCCGGTGCCACCGGCCGCCAGTACTTCGGCGACGAAGAAGGGGTTGCCCGAGGTCACCTCGTACACCTGGTCCGGATCCAGCCGGCTGGCCGCGCTCAGGCTGCGGACGGCATCCGGGGAGAGCCGGGAGAGCGGAAAGCGGTGCACGCGCTCCGCCCGGGAGACCATGCCGAGCAGATGGTGCAGGGGGTGCTCACGGCTCAACTCGTCGTCCCTGTACGTCAGTACCAGGACGGCCGGCAGCCGTTCGACCCGGCGGACCAGGAAGCGGAGGGCGTCCAGCGATGCCTCGTCGGCCCAGTGGACGTCCTCGACGACGAGTACCGCCGGGTGCGGGGCCCTGTTCAGCTCCGCGCGCAGGGCGTCGTAGACCCGATGGCGGTCGCCGCCCTCGGTGAGCGCGCTGGCCAGCTCCGTACCGACGCTGCCGACGAGGTCGCGGAAGGGGCCGAGCGGTCGCCGGGTCGCCAGGTCGTCGCACTCTCCCAGCAGCACGCGTACGTCGGAGGGAAGGACCTCCGGCAGGGCCTTCACCAGGCTGGATTTGCCGATTCCGGCCTCTCCGAAGACAAGCGCGACCGATCCGGCGCCATCGGCCGCTTTCCTTGCGGCGGCAGCCAGTTGTCCGAGCTCCTCATCGCGTTCGAGGATCCCCCCATCCACGGCGCAATTCTGGCACGCGACGCGCTCAGGCCACCGCTGTCGGCGCGAGGTCGTGCAGTTCCCGCAGCGCGGCCGCGACGGCGGGGCGCCGACGGCCGGCGCTGCGCGTGCAGGAGAGGAGTTTGCGGTGCGGGTCGCCCGTGCAGGGGACGCGGCTGATCGGCAGGTGGGGTGCGAGGTGGGCGAGACGGGGGATCAGGGCGACGCCGAGTCCGTGGGCGACCAGGTGGGCGGTGACGTTCCAGTCCAGGGCGTGGTGGACGATGTCGGGCGTGAAACCGGCGGCGCCGCACGCGGACAGCACGTGCGGACGGCAGGGGCTTTCCGGCACGGGGGCGATCCACTCCTCGCGAGCGGCTTCCGCGAGGTCGACGCGCGCGAGCCCCGCCAGGTGGTGGGTGTCGGGCACGACCAGGTCGTACGGGTCGTCCAGGAGCGGCTGTTGATCGAAGCGGGCGTCACTGAGCGGTGGGTTGTACGGGGTGACATCGACGACCGCGAGATCGATCTCCCCTTCGAAGAGAAGGTCGAAGCTCTCCAGGACCGGCGCTTCCTGGATCCTGACCGTCAGCCGTGGGTGGCGTTTGCGCAGGTGGGCGGCCATCGGGGCGAGAAGCACCGAGACGGCCATGGGGAACCCGCTCACACGCAGCAGTCCGGCGGGGGCTCCGTGGTCGGCCCGCAGGTCGAGTTCGGCCTCCTCCCAGCGGACCTGGATCGCGTCGGCGTGTGCGAGGAGGCTGTGCGCGGCCGGGGTGAGCCGCACGCCGCGACCCTGGGGTTCCAGCAGCTGGACGCCCAGGTCCCGGGCGAGTTGGCGGATCTGCTGCGAGGCCGCGGACGGCGTGAAATGCATGGCTTGGGCGGCGGCGGTGACGGTGCCGTAGTGGTCGACCGCTCGCAGGACATGAAGTCGGCGCAGGTCAATCATGAAGCCCAGGCTTCAAGGTCGGATCCATAAAGTCAACCTGGACGTACACGGTGGCGCCGATCCACCCTGGTTGTGTCGCGACGCTCAGCCCGTCCCTGCCACCGAAGGAGTGCCCGATGACCACCACCAACGGCACGAGCACCGAAACCTGCCCCTACTGCGGATGGCCGGACCGCGCCGACCCCTTCACCGTGGTGTCCCGCCACTCCACCGCCACGGGCCACACGGCGTGGATCCGCTGCGGCTGCGGTTCCCTTCAGGTCCGCGTGGTCGACGAGTCCGGCATGCGCGTCGTCTCGCGCGGCCGGCCCCACCGGGAGACCGTGTCCGGGTGACCGGACGGCCGTTGGGCGGGCACTTGGTGTCGACGCCGGAGAACAGCATCGGGCCACGCCCGCCCGGGCGGGGGGGGGCCCGTGGGGTTACACGGCGGTAGGTA
>NZ_JBEXDZ010000110.1:0-32590 GCF_040606085.1 Streptomyces sp. NPDC005485
TCGTACTGGACGTACTTGGGGCTTCGGCCGGTGCGGCGAGGGTGCGTGCCGGGCGCCGTGGGTGCTGTGCGGGACTTTCAAAACACCCCCTAGGGCACCAGCGGGCGCACTTCGTCGACTGCGAAGCGGAGGAAGCGCTCGGGGTCGGGTTCGTCGGCGGTGGGCTGCAGGACGACGGTGTCGGCGCCGGCGTCCGCGAGGCGCTGGACGGCCTTGGCGACCGCGTCCGCGTCCCCGGCGACGCCGTGTTCCGGCAGGGAGTCCTCGCCGCCCGCCTCGATCTCGGCGCGCAGCCGGGCGGCCGCGTCCGGGCCGGTGGCCGTGTGGAGGTAGACGATCACCGGGTGGTGGCCGGTGCGACCCGCCGACTCCCGCCCCTCGTCGATGAGTTGCCGCGCCCGCCGTACGCCCTCGGGTGCGGTGGAGGCGGTGAGGATCGTGCCGTCCGCGTGCGCTCCGGAGAGCCGCAGCGAGCGGGGGCCGGTGGCACCGGCCAGGATGTCCGGGGCCTCGGCCGGCGGCCAGTCGAGGGCGACGTCGTCGAGTTTCACGTACCGCCCGTCCGTGCTGACCCGTTCACCGCGCAGCAGGGCGCGCAGCGCGTCGAGGTACTCGCGCAGCAGCGTGACCGGCGACTCGGCCCGGGCGCCGACCTGTCCCATCCAGTCCTGCACGCCGTGCCCGACACCGATGACGGCGCGCCCCGGGAACAGCCGGTGCAGGGTGGCGGCCTCCATCGCGGTGACGGCGACGTTCCGCAGCGGGACGGGGAGGAGCCCCACGCCGATCCGGACGCGTTCCGTCCAGGCGAGGGCGGCGGCCGCGGCCGAGATCCCGCCTTCGAGGAAGCAGTCCTCCCACAGCCACAGCTCCTCCAGCCCGGATTCGTCGGCGAGCCGGGCCATCGCGCGCAGTCGCTCGGGGGGCAGTTGGGGTCGGAACACAACACCGAGTCCAGTCATACGGCCTTCCTACCGACCCTCCGCCCGACGGACAACCGCTTTACGTCTCAGGCGTGTTGGCACGCTCGTAGCGCAGCAGTACGACTCCGTTGCCGAAGGTCCGTGTCTCGGCGAGCCGGAGCATGGTCAGGGCGTCGGCATCCGGGAAGAGCCGCTTGCCACGGCCGAGGATGACCGGGTGGACGTACACCCGGAACTCGTCCACCAGGTCGTGCCGCAGGAACGTCGCGGCGAGATCGGCACCGCCGAGTCCGAGGTCCCCGCCCGGCTGCGCCGTGAGGGCCCGCACCTCCTCGGGAACCACCTCCCGCACGACGGTGGTGTTCCAGTCGGCCCGCTCCAGCGTCCGCGAGTACACGACCTTGGGCATGTCCCGCCAGATACCCGAGAACTCGACCATGACCGGCGTACTGCCCGGATCCTTGTCCGCGGTCGGCCAGAAGTCGGCCATCAACTCGTGCGTGACCCGCCCGCTCAGCAGTCCGCCGAGCTTGCGGACCTCGTCGTTGAAGTGCTGGTGCAGTTCCTCGTCGACCTGGTGCCAGTCGATCTCGCGGTGCGGCCCCTCGATGAATCCGTCGAGGGACACGGACATCATCAGGACGATCTTTCGCATGGCGGACCTCGCTGAGGGGGAGAGGAAGGGGCGCCGCGAGGGGCGCCCGCGCCTCTCCAGTGTCGTGGTTCCGCAGCGCCTCGGCGAGAGTTACCCGCTCCGTCCGGGCTGACGGCACGCGGGCGGGAAGGCCGTGGCTCTCGGGGTGGCGTCGGGGAGGTCCAGGACATCGGTCACGGGTGGGTAGTGGTCCGCGCAGGCCGGGCAGGCGTAGACGTTGAACCCGGGGCCGCTCGCGGCGTGGACCTCGTGGACCAGGACCGGGTCCTCGGTTGTGCGTTCGCAGCGGGCGCACATACGGACCGGGCGGCGCACGGGGCCGGTCATCGGGGCGCCCCCACGGGCACGGGGATGCCGTGGATGTGGTCCGGTCCCACGTCGATGCCGAGGGTCGCCAGGTACAGGGCGCGGCGTCGGTCGCGTTGGTGGCGGCGTTCGTCAGGGGTGAGGAGGTAGGGGCGTACGAGGGCGGACGCAGTGCCGTCGAGCAGTTCCGTGAAGCGGGGCGGAGGCGGGGTGAAGCGCAGGGCGGGCACCGCTCCGACGCGGTGTCGGCCGCGGGGGCGGGGTGTGCAGATGCTCAGCATCCGGGCCAGGAGTCTGACGGTAAGGTCCAGCATGTCGACGCTCCGGTTTCTCTTTCAGCGTTGGCCATGCCCCCGGGCCGTACCAGCGGTCGCGGGGGCGTCTGTCGCCCCACGGTAGGCCAACCTGTAAATGCCTGTCTATACCTAGCTTATTAAAGGGGCCGCTATGCACGCAGCTATGCCCCTACGTACAGTCCACCTGTGTTCGAATTCGACCCGACGAGGCCCAAGTGGCACCAGATCGCCGAGGTGGTCCGGGCGAGGATCGCCGGCGGTGAGTACCCCGTACGCGGGCTCATCTCGGAAGTGAAGCTGGAGCAGGAGTTTGACGTGTCTCGCGTGACCGTACGCAAAGCCACTGCAGCCCTGCGCGAAGAGGGCCTCATCACCACGACTCCCGGCATGGGCTCCTTCGTGGCCGGCCCTCCGCCCGACGCCCCCGCCGAGTAGGCAGTCGCCCTCAGGAACAGGGCGCCGAGGGAGTCGCCGTCGGGGCGATTCTCAGGCGGGCCAGCGGGAGCTTCAGGGCGTGGCCTTGGTCCGGGGCGTTCCTGGGGCCTGGTTCCCAGAGGACGACCGTGCCGTCGGAGTCGCCGAGCATGAGGTAGGGGCGGGTCGGGCTGAACTCGCCTCCCTGGACCGGGATTTCGCCCGGTTTGCTGTCGGCCAGGGGGCTCGCGCAGACCCATTGCGGCTCGATGCCGTAGTACGGAGCCGGAGTCCCGCCCCGGGCGGCTGCTCGGCGGGCGGCGATTCCGGCATCGTGCGCGGGGCCGATGACGACTGCCTGACCGGCAATGAGCGCCGCGACGATCAGCAACGCCATCAGGGAGATCCCGAACAGCGTGCGGTCCTCCACGCTCCAGTGCATATGCCGTATGTAGCCGTACAACGCCGGGCCGATGAGCAGGACCAGGACGACCGCCACCCAGCGGAGCGCGGCGAACAGCTGCCAGTACGCCGGTACGCCCACGTCCCCGAGGCTCACGCCGAACACGTCCAGGTACGTGAGGTGGACGAACGATCCGACGCCGGGGAACGCGCCGAACGCGAACGGCAGCAGGGCGGGGAGCACCCATGGCACCCAGGTGCGCCAGGACCGCTGGCGGATGAACAGGAAGAGGCCGCGCAGGAGGAGAAAGACCAGGGCGGTGGCCGGAAGTTCCCAGGCGTCGGAACCGTCTCCGTCCATACCCACCCCGAAGCCGCACACCAGCATCCCCGCAGTGGACATGAGGACGAGCCCGCTGTCGTCCTTGCTCCACGCCTCCAGGTTCTGCCAACGCCGCCGGAGCAGCACCAGAGCGAAACCCGCGCCCACCAGCACGAGGGTGACGATCGACAGCACCGTGCCCGCGGTGCTCTCGCGATTCAGGGCATAGCCCAGCATCGCCGCCCCCATCGCCGTGGCGACGATCAGGTAGATGAGGCGCCTCCACACCGCCCGGTTACCCCACCGCATGGCCTGGGGCCGCTCAGGGTTCCGCTTCTGGCTCCGCACCCGGATTCCGGGTGGCGCCGGCGCCTTACCGGGCAGCGTGCGGCGCGCCAGCCGCAGCGCCTCCGCCTCGCTCTCCGCGCGCACCTGGCGGCCGGTGTCACGCAGACGGAGTCGCACGGCCGTCCGGCGCACGCAGGACCACGCCCAGGCGGGGACGAAGGCGGGGGGCGCCGTCGGAGGGTCCACGTACACGTACCAGAGCGGGCGGTCCCTGCTGTCCGGCTCCAGTCGGTCCGTCGCGCGGACATGGAGGTCGAGGTGGCGGCCCCGGCCGACCTGTTCGACCTGAAGCCGTGCGCCGCGCACGGCCCCGCCGTACGTGCCCGGCAGCCGTATCTCCACCGTGTACTGCACGACGCACAGCTCACGCCCCGTCGGATGCGCGGGCTGCTCCAGGATCGCCCAGCCGTTCTGGACGCATGCCTCCTCGAAGAGCTCGCAGTCCGTACGCAGGCCCTTGATGCTGACGAGTACGACGATGCGGTGGTCGAACCTGGTCAAGGAGTCAGCCCTGCTCGCTACCGCTGCCGCTGTCGCTGTTCTTGTCGTCCGCGGACGAGCCCCTCGGGAACGTCACCTCCACGCGGCGGTTCTTCCTGCGGCCCTGCTCCGAGGTGTTGTCGGCGATCGGGTAGTCCTCGCTGTAGCCGCGTACCTCGAAGGTGACGTCCTCGTCGGAGCCGAGCGCGGACGCCAGTTGGTCGTGGACCGCCTCCGCGCGCTTCTTGGAGAGCGTCAGGCCGTGCGCGTACGAGCCGAGGTTGTCCGTGAATCCGAACACCCTGACCGTCGAGGCGTTCTGCGCCTTGATCTCGTCCGCGATCGCCTGGATACGGGACTTGGCCTCGGGGTTCAGCTTCGAGCTGTCCTTGGGGAACAGGACCTCCGCCTGCAGCGCGAACGTCACGTCCTCGTTCGTGTCCTCCCGGCGCTCCTCACCCCCGAGATCTTCTACGACCGACTTGATGTCCAGGACCTTGGCGGGGGCGAGGGTCGCGCCGTCCGCGAGCTTCAGGCCCGGGCTGTTGGCGTCCACTTCGGGGGGTGGGGAGGTTGTGACGCTGCCCGGGGGCGCACTGGGGTCGTCGTCGTCCGCGTACGCCGGGGCTCCCAGCGTCAGCGTGGCCAGCACGGCAAGGGCCGTGAGCGTGACGCCGGAGCGGGGGGTGAGGGCCATGGCTACTCGCCCTCGGAGAGTTCGATGGAGGCGGGGGGCATGGAGCCGACTTGGAAGTCGAGCTTTGTGGTGCCTTCGGGTGGGGCGGGGAATTGGGCGAACCACTGCGTGCTTGCCCCGGCTCCGACCCCTCCGGTGAATTGTGTGCAGAGGCATCGTCCTGAGGTGTCACGCAGGACGAGGTACTTCTTCTTGCCCTTCTGGTCCACCAGGCTGGCACCCGCCATAGAGCCGCCGTTCTTCGCCAACTCGCGCTCATCACCACGCCAGTTACCCATGGCGAGGGCACCATCGGTGCCGTTTGTCACCGTTCCCTCCACCGTGACGAAGCCCCCCTCATCACGTTTGGCGGAAGAAATGGAGAGCGTGATGCCGTTCTCCCCCTTCACCTCCGCCAGCACCTCACTCGTATCTGGCGTCTTTGACGCCTTTCCACCAGTCGAACTGGAACCCGCGGAGGGAGTCGAGGATGACGGTCCCTTGTCCGACTTGTCGTCGCCGCCCCCGCCACAGCCGGCCACGGCGAAAAGCAACGCAGTAGTGATCGCCACTGTGGACAGCGCCCTGCGGCCCTTCGTGGTGCACCGGAGATCCATCGGTACGACTTCCTCTCACTAGGCCAGATGCACAGAGAACAGCACGGACGCGTCAGGAAGGTCGTCCGGATCGAAATCTTCGGGGTCGATGTTCACGATCTCGCCATCACAGTCCAGCTCGACGGACTTCTTGGGATCCGCGTCCAGGTCGAAATCACAGCGCGGCTGGATGACGGCTACGGCATGGGCCCTGGCCTGCATGCCCTCCGTACCTGGGATGATCGAATCACCGACGGTGTAGTTGGTCTGGATGTCGGCCCGGTATCCGGGATAGCCGCTACTCACAACCTGCTGCACACCGCCCTCGAGAGTCGCGTCGTTCTCCGCCGCCAACTCCTGAGCCGCCGCCGCGGCTCCCGTACCGGCAGGATTCAACCCGCCATCCAGCCAGTCCAGCCAGTTGTCGTCCTGGCCGATGGCGCCGCCCAGTTGGTCCATCAGCTCGTCCCGGGCGTCCTGCGCCGCCGCCAACGCAGCAGCGTCCGCCGCAGATTGAGCTCCATTGCGGGCGGACGCTGCTTGGGCGAACGCGAAGAAGGCGAACGCGACGAAGAGCAGAATCCCCGTCAGCCAGATGTAGATGGGGAGCGTCTGCCCTCGATCGCTTGCCAGGCGTACGGCGGTCAGCCGCCGATCACGTCGTTCACGGCGTTCAGGATCGCGTTGGAGATCAACCCGTCCAACCCCAGCCCGTCGATCAACGTAAAGATCCCCGCAATAATGATCATCAGCCCCGCATACTCCACAAACCCGGCCCCCGCGTCCCGCTCCCCGCCCCGCATCCGGGAGACGACGGTCCGCGTCCACCTCTCGAAGCTGCTCATCGTCACTGTCCTCCCACCCGACGCCACTACCGACCCGAGCACCGTACGTGAGACCCCGCCTACTCCGGGTGGGTCCAGGGGCCCAACTTCTCCTGGACGGTGGGCGAATCGGAGTCATCGAGTCCACCCCTCGTGGGCGGTGCCCAGCCAGTGGGCGATGGCTTCGCTGCGGGAGGAACTGTGCAGCTTTGCGAAGATGCGGTTGATGTGGTTCTTGACGGTCTTCTCGCTGATGAAGCAGGCGGCGGCGATCTGCTGGTTGTTCATGCCGGACGCGATGTGATCCATGACCTCCACCTCCCGTGAACTCAGGCCGAAGTCCGGCTGATTGGGGGTGTGGCGGTGAAGTGCCGCCACATGTGCGAGTCGAGCCGCTGAAGACTCTGCCATAACTGGTTGCACTTGCGAAGAGTGTTCACGGAGTTCGTAGGAAACGCCGAGCGAGGATGAGACAGTGGGCCTGCCCTCCCTCATGTCCCTTACCGCCGCGATGAGTTCAGGGGCCGTGAACTCGCCGTGGATCAGGTAACCGGACGCGCCGCGGCGCATCGCCTCTGCCACGACCTCGGGTTCTCGGCTGTACGTCAGCATCATCACCGGGGCCAGGCGGGCCAGTCCGGGAAGGGCGGTGAGGCCGTCGGTGCCGGGCATGCGGACGTCCAGGAGGACCACGTCGGGATGGAGGCGGGCCGCGGAGGACAGGGCCTTCTCGCCATCGGGTTCGGCCGCTACGACCTCGATGTCGGGGTGGGCGCTCAGCAGGGCCGTCAGTCCGGCTCGTACGACGGGGTTGTCGTCGGCGACGAGTACGCGCAGGGATGGACCGACGAGAAGGTGCTGGTCAGGCATGTGCGGCCTCCTCTTGGGAAGCGTGGGGAGCGGAGGGAGCGGAGCGGGAGGAAGGAGCGGACGACGGGAGCGGGAGGTGTACCGCCACCTCGGTGCCGCCGGAGGCGCGGCGGCTCAGGTGCAGGGAGCCGCCGAGCGACGCGGCGCGTTCCGCCATGCCGAGCAGCCCGAAGTGGCCGGTTCTGGTCAGGTCGTCGAGAGCGATGCCGGACGGGAGTCCGGCTCCGTCGTCCCGTACGCGGAGGTCCAATTCCGTGTCGGAGGCTTCGAGTTCGACCTCCACATGGGCTGCCCTCGCGTGGCGGTGCGCGTTCTCCAGCGCCTCGGAGACGATCGCCAGGAGGTGGTGTGTGGTGGGGCGCGGGAGGGGTCGGGCGTCGGGCGGGGGGTGGTAGGTCGCGCTGATGCCGGTGCGGGTGGTGAACTCCGCCACCTGAGCGGCGAGTTCTGCCGTCAGGGTTGGCGGCGGTGCGGTCAGGTCCGTTCGGTGGCGCAGGTCCGAGAGCAGGTCCCGGGATTCGGCGGCGGCCCTGCGGGCCGCGCCCGCCACCACCGTCGCCTGGCGCTTGAGCACACCCGGGTCGCAGGAGTCCGCCGACGTCGCGAGGGCGTCCGCAGCGAGGGCCAGGCCGTGCAGGGTCTTCGCCACCGAGTCGTGCATCTCGCGGGCCAGGCGGGCCCGTTCGGATTCCACCGCCTCCGCGACCGCCAGCCGTGACATCGCCTCCGACAGCGCCTGACTCGCCGTACCGAAGCGGAACATCAGGTTGCGCAGGGTGACGCCGATGATGCCGGCGCCGATGCAGAAGCCCGCGATGAGGAGAGTGCTCGCACCGGATCCGGGGCGGTGCTCCCAGGCCCGGTACACCGTCAGCAGTACGACCAGCTGGAGCCCCGTGAAGATGCCCGAGCCGCGCCAGCCGTAGAGGAGGCCCGCGAGGAGCGGGGTGCACACCGTCGCGTACGCGAGGGGTGAGGCGGGGGACGCGGTGAGGAGGAGAATCGCTCCGAACGTCAGGTCCGCGGCGAGCAGCGTGGGGTGGGCGAGGAGCCGGGGGGCCAGCCGGTCCCAGTCCCTGAGCATGGCGTACGAGCCCATGATGCCGAGGACGGCCGCGGCCAGGACGCCGTAGCGGGCGGGGGCGCCTGTTGCGTTGGTCATCGCGAAGGGGGTGCCTATCGCGATGGCTGCGAGGCGTACGGCGAATGCCTGGCGACACAGGGCCTGCAGGGCGTTGAGCTGGAGGCGGACGTTTCCCGGGGCGGGGGCGTCGTCCGCGAGGTACCCGGCGTTTCCCCCTGGCCAACCTCTGCTGGTGGCTGGCCCCTGTTTGACGTACCCGGGGTGGGGGTTGCCGTCGAGGTGGGATGGCGAGCCCGGCACCTGCGGGGTGCCGCTGTGCCCACCCGTGCCGCCCCTGGCGGCACGCATGCCCACAGCTACGACGATTCCCCGCAGTGGCACGGCCCAGCCCCCCATCATCGCCCCAGAATCGAGCCGAAGTTGGTCCCCGAACCCAGGAACATGCCCGTCGCGATCAGGATCATCGTTGCCGGGAGCATGAAGACGAGGGTGACCAACGTGGCCTTGGGGATGGTGCGGGCCGCGCGGCGGCGGGCGTTCTGGGCGTCGGTGCGGCGCATGTCCGTGGCCAGTTGGATCAGCGTCTCCGCGATGGGGGAACCCAGCTCCTCGCCCTGCTGGAGCGCCGAGACGAACTGGGCGACCTGTTCCGAGGAGTTGCGGCGGCGGAGTTCGTCGAAGGCCTGGCGGCGGCTGACGCCCATGTCCATCTGGCGCAGCGTGATCCTCAACTCGTCGGCCCACGGACCCTCGTACTTCTCGGCGACCCGGTCCAGTGCCTGGCGGAAGCCGAGGCCCGCCGAGACGACGACCGCGAGGACGTCCAGGAAGTCGGGGAGGGTGCGGTCGATGACCTCCTTGCGTTCGCGGATGGCCTGCCAGATGAGCCCGTCGGCGGCCATCAGGCCGAAGGCCAGCGTCAGGACGGCGAAGAGGAGTTGGCCGTTGGAGAGGAAGACGAGGCCGAGGACGACGCCGAAGATGCCGTACACCGCGCGGCGGGCCGCGTACCGGTTCAGTGTCAGGCCGCCCGGGTTGCCCGCCATGTCGATGCGGCGGCGCTTGGCGTCGACACGGCGGGGGCCCATCAGGCGCAGGACCATGGGCGCGAAGCGCATGCCAAGACGGTCGACGACCGAGTCCGCCTTGGAGACGCGGGTCCCGCCGACCTCCAGGGCGAGCGCGAGGTCGCCGGGCAGCTTGGCGTCGGCGCGGATCATGCGGATGCCGAGGAGGACGCCCGCGACGGACACGGCCATCGCGAGGGCGAGCAGCAGCGAGAGCATCGTGACTCCTCCCTCAGACTTCGATCTTGCCGAGTCGGCGGATGACGAAGAAGCCGACGGTGTACAGGCCCAGCGAGACCAGCACCAGACCCTGGCCGAGCGGGGAGCCTGTGACGCGGGCCAGCGCGCCCTCGTTCGAGGAGTTGATCAGGACGAGGGAGCCGAGGCCGAGGAGCGGCACGGTGAAGGCCGTCGCGTTGACCTCGGAGAGCATGGTGCGGATCTCGCGGCGGGTCTCCTTGCGGTCCTCCAGCGTCTGGGTGAGGTTGCGCAGTGAGCTGACGACCGATCCGCCCGCCTTGTTGGCGAGGACGAGGGTGGTGACGAGGACGATCAGTTCGCGGGAGGGGAGGCGCTCGGCGAGTTCGCCCAGGGCGTCGTCGATGGTCCTGCCCAGGGACAACTGGTCGGCGACATGGGCGAGTTCCTCGCCGGCCGGGGCCTCCAGCTCCTCCGCCGCCATCGCCAGGGCCGTCCGCAGGGCGAGCCCCGCGGCGGTGGCGTTGGCCAGCAGGCGGGCCACGTCCGGCAGTTGGTTGATGAAGGCCTCGATGCGTTTCTGGCGTTGCCAGTTGAGGAAGATGGCCGCGCTCCACACCACCACGAAGGCGGCGATGGGCCCGAAGAAGGGGGCGAGCGTCGCCGCCGCGAGCAGCCAGAGCGCCACGATGACGACGGCGACGTAGGTGGCGAACTCCCCCGCCGTGACGTCGAGTCCCGTCGCCGACAGGCGCAGGTGGATGGTGCGGCCCAGGCGGGTCCGGCGCAGCCTGCGGTCGATCGAGGCGAAGCGGCGGACACGGCCGGCGGCCGTGCGCAGGGGGCCGCCTGAGGAGAGACGGTCGACGAGGGCCTGGCGCTGGGCGCGACCCGAGGCGTACGTGTGCACGCCCGCGACGGCGAGCGCCCCGCACAAGGCGGTGGCACCGAGGGCGAGGAGAGCCGCCTCACTGTTCACGACTCGCACCTCCTGAGAGTTGTCCGCAGGAACCCCGTCAGCGTCATCCGATGGCCTGCCTCGTGTTCAGTACGTCGATGGCCTCGGCTACGCCGAAGGCCTGGGGCAGCGGTTCGCCCGCGACGTACAGCTTCTCCGCGACCGGGCGGGGCAGCGGGAGGTGCTCGAAGTGGCCGTGGACGACGCGGTCGGGGCCGATGGGGCGGGGGACGAAGCGGGTGACGGGCGCGATGCGGAACTGTTCGCGGCCGTGCGAGACGAGCAGCACGATCTCGGCGATCTTGCGGGAACCGTCCGCGTGGCGGGCGAGTTGGACGACGACGTCGACCGCGGAGTTGATCTGGTCCTTCAGCGCCTCGAAGGGGATCTGGACCTCGGACATCGAGCCGAGGGTCTGCAGCCGCATCAGGGCGTCCTCGGCGGAGTTGGAGTGCACGGTGGCGAGGGAGCCGTCGTGGCCGGTCGACATGGCCTGGAGCATGTCGAGGGTCTCGCCGCCGCGGACCTCACCGACGATGATGCGGTCGGGGCGCATGCGCAGGGAGTTGCGGACCAGGTCGCGGATGGTGATCTGGCCCTTGCCCTCGACGTTCGCGGGGCGGGACTCCAGGCGGATCACGTGCTCCTGCTGGAGCTGGAGTTCGGCCGAGTCCTCGATGGTGATGATGCGCTCGTGCGAGGGGATCAGCCCGGAGAGGGCGTTCAGCAGGGTGGTCTTGCCCGAGCCGGTACCGCCGCTGACGATGACGTTGAAGCGGGCCCGGACGAAGGCCGCGAGGAGCATCAGCATCTGTTCGTCGAGCGAGCCCAGGCCGATGAGTTCGGGGAGGGTGTAGGCGCGCGGGAAGCGGCGGATCGTGAGGGTCGGGCCGGTGAGGGCGAGCGGCGGGATGATGACGTTGACGCGCTCGCCGGTGGGGAGGCGGGCGTCGACCATCGGGTTGGACTCGTCCACCCGCCGGTTGACCGTCGAGACGATGCGCTCGATGGTCTGCATGAGCTGCTCGTTGGAGGCGAATCTCAGGGGGAGTTGCTCCACCCGGCCGCCTCGTTCCACGAAGATCGAGTCCGGGCCGTTGACCATGATCTCGGTGATCGACGCGTCGGCGAGGAGCGGTTCGAGGACGCCGAGGCCGAGCGCCTCGTCCACGACCCGGCGGATCAGCTGGGAGCGCTCGGAGGAGGAGAGGACGGGGCCCTCGCGGCTGATGATGTGGCCGAGCACGCGCTCCAGGCGCACCCGGCGCTCGGCCGCCGCCAGGCTCGACATCTCGGCGAGGTCGATCTCTTCGAGGAGCTTGGCGCGGTAGACGGCGACGAGATGTCCGTCCTCGCGGTCGGGGCCCTTCTCGTCGGGGGCGGCTATGCGGGAACGCAGGCTCATGTCGTCAACTCCTCTCTTCGTTCTGTTCAGTCGTCGTTGTCGTTGGGCATGGTGGCCGAGCGCTGGACGTCCCAGCCGCCGCCGAACAAGGGAATGACCGAGGGGACGTGGACGATGACGGTCGCGGTGGTGGTGTCGGCACCCCTCGCCGGCGGCGGTACGTCCGGGTCCAGCCATCCACTGACGGAAGCGGCCCCGGCTGCCGACCCGTCCCCGTCCTGCGAAGCCACCCGAGCCGCCGCCCGCGCCCCCGATCCCGCCTGGTTGATGCCGTACCCGACCAGCCCGAGCTGGATGGCCGCCATGCCGATGACCAGGAGGATGGGCAGGAATCCGGCGAACTCCAGCATCGAGACGCCCCGGTCGTCCCGGAGCCGTTTGAGCAGCCGACTCAGGCGCCTCATCCGTCGTCCCCCTCCAGCGCGGCGCCCGCCGTCCCGTCGACGTGCCATCCCGCGTCGAAGCCCGGGAAGAACAGCGGTACGTCCACCGTGACCGTCGCCTTCATGACGGAGCCGTCCACGCCGCAGTTGATGTCCGCGCCCTGCCAGGCGCCCGGCAGATGCCCGCTCCCGGCCGTCTGGCACGCCCCGCCGACGTCGCCGTCGACCGCGTACGCCGCCGTAGCCGCCCGCGCCGCCTCGTCCGCCGCGTTTCCGGCGAGGGAGTACGTGTAGCCGTACAGCACGCACTGCCACAGGATGGTCATCACGACGAGCAGCAGCGGGAACATTCCGGCGAATTCGAGGGTGACCGCGCCCCGGTCGCCGCCCTTGCGGCGCAGGGCGAGGGCACCCCGGTCGGCGGAGGAGCCCTTGCGGCGTCGGCCGCCGCCTCCGCCGCTCTCGGGTACGGCGACGAGCCCCAGCTCTCCAGCCAGCGCCCACAGCGCCTGCTTGACCGTCGAGCGGGCGTCCAGGTCCTGGAGGCGGCCCGCGTCGACGACGGAGTGGAGTTCCTTGAAGGCGGCCGGGACGGCGGCGCGGGCCACCTTGGTGCCGGTGACCTTCTCGACGAGGGCGGGCTGGATCTCCGTACCGCGGGAGTGGCGGTTGACGACGGTGAGCGTCTCCTCGGCCTTGCGGATCTGGAGGCGGTCCCACATGCGGACCATGCGTTTGGCGGCGCGGACGGCGATCACGTCGGGGGTCACGAGGAGCAGCGCCTGATCGGCCATCTCCACCGCCGCCGCGGTCGCGGAGTTCATCTGGGAGCCGCAGTCGACGACCACGACGTCGTGGCGGGAGCGCAGGGCCCCGAGGATCTGCCGGGCCACCCGGTCGGTGACCTCCTCGCCGCGCTCGCCCTCGGCGGGGGCCAGCAGCAGGGCGACGCCGCTGTCGTGGGTGTAGACGGCGTCCTGGAGGACGCGCGGGTTGATGTCGGCGATGCCCGCGAGGTCGGCGACCGACCTGCGGAACTGGACGTCCAGGTACGACGCCACGTCCCCGGACTGGAGGTCCAGGTCGATCAGGGCGACCGTACGGCCGGACGCCTGGGCGGCGAGGGCGAGTTGGACGGCGGTGACGGTCGCGCCGACTCCGCCCTTGGCGCCGGTGACGGTGACGACGGTGCCGCCGGGGCCGGTGTACAGCTCGGGTGTGCCGCTGCCGAGGTGGCGGCGCATGCCGAGGGACCAGGCGGCGGCGGCCTGGACGCGTTCGGCGAGGGCGTCGTAGCCCAGCGGCAGGCCGATGATGCCGCGGGCGCCGGAGTCCATCGCGGCGGTCAGTACGCCGGTGCTGGTGTCGGCGGTGATCAGGACGACGCCGACCGCCGGGAAGCGCATCACCACGTCGCGGACGACGTCGAGCGCCGGGACGGGGCCTATCCGCTCGTGGACGAGGACGACCTCGGGCAGCTCGTCCAGGGACTCGGCGGCCAGGCGCGCGAGGGTGTCGAGGAGCGCCGTCGAGTCGGGGACGGGCGGGGCGGGTTCGGCGTCGGCGAGCTGGCTGAGCAGGGTGGTCAGGGCGCGGGCCGAGTCGATGTCGCCGACGGCGGGGAGGATGCGGATGGTCATCGGCGGGTCCCACTACGGCGGGTCGCGGCGGCCCCATGGGAGATACGGCGGATCGCAGCGAGTCGATGGGCCCTGCGACGGGTCCCAGCGGGAGCGGTCGTCATGCGCGGCCTCCTACTTGTCCTCGTCGAGGGTGTACGTGCGGTCGCCGGGCGGGACGGTCGTGCCGGCGCCGCCCGCGACCAGGGCGAGCCGGACGTGTTCGGCGAACGATTCGGCGTACGCGACGCGTTGGGCGTCGGCGGTGTCGAGCGCGAAGGTGATGGGGACGGCCTCGGTGGCCGTGCGGCGCCGGTCGTTGCTGGACTGGCCGGGGTCGAGGGCGGTCAGCTTGCCGACGTCGATGACGCGGGCGTTCTCGACGATGACCTTGGACTGGTCGGCGCCCTTCTCGTTCTCGGCCTTGAAGGTGGCGTAGATGTTGACCCGCGAGCCCGGGTTGATCTTGCCCGCGACGCCGGTCGCCGCGTCGATCATGATGGCGATCTCCTGCTGGCCCGGCGCCAGTTCGGGCCGGTTCACGATCATGTCGGTCTGCAGCAGGGAGCCCTTCTGCAGCTTCGTCACCGCGATCTTGCCGCGGATCTGGGAGAGGCTGGTGACGGCCGTGCTCGACAGCCAGCGCTCGGGCATCGAGACCTTCTCGAACTGGTCGGCCGACAGCTCCTTGTAGGGCGCGATGTCGCTCCTGAGGCGGTACGCCGCCACCTCAGGGCCGACCTTCGAGTTCACGTCACGGATCACCGAGAGCACTCCGGCGAACGCGCCGACGGCGGCTAGGGCCGAGAGGACCAGCAGGATGACGCCGCGGCGCTGGCGCGAGTTCATGAGATCTCACCTCGTGGAGCGGTGCCGGGTACGGGAGCGGGCCTGCGTTTCGGCCGGGGGTCCGGGGGTGACCCCCCGGGGTGATGCAGCATGACCTGGACAACCTCGATCGGAGCGGGGGACAGCGGGGTCGAGCGGTCGTGCCTGGTACTCAGGAGTGCTCAGGGTGCTTATGTGGCGCCTCGGGGCAGAGCGCGTACCGAGGTACCTGCCCGGACGGGGGCCGTCGGAAGCTCCGGCGGGGGTGGCAGCGGTGCCGAGCAGAACCCGCAGCGGTCACCGATGAGTTCGAGGCCGCACCAGTGGCACTCCTCCCGTCGCACGGACGACACGAGCTGGTAGAGCACGGAGACGTCGTGCAGTCCGGCGGCGAACTCGGCGATCCTGGTGGTGCCCCACCAGCGCGCGGACTCCTCGGGCAGCGGCACCGTGGTGACGCCCTGCACGTTCCAGCCGGGGGCGAGGGTGGCCGCGACCCAGTCGGAGGGCGGCTGACCGGCGGCGACGAGCATCCGGGTGCCGAACTCGGGGCCCGCGAGCTCCTCCTGCCCCACGCGTACGAGTTGGGGCCGCGGGTTGGCCAGTACGGCGAACTGGGCGCCCGGGACCCAGGACTTGGCGTGGGACTTCAGCGACACCGGCACCCGGTCGAGCTTGGCGACCGAGCCGAGCAGGGCCCCTGCGTAGATGTAGTGGGCGAGCAGCCGGGCGGCGGAGGCGAGCACGCCGGGGCTGAAGTCGCAGACGGACAGCTGCCTCAACTGCTGGGCGAGGAGGGCGAGTCCGAGGGGCGGCAAATCAATGCCGAGCAGGGCGATGCGGTCGCTCTCCAGCACCGAGCGGACGGTGTGCAGCCGCCGGGTGAGGTCACCGGAGACGGAGGCGGGGTAGAGGGCGATCACATAGCCGTGCTGCTCGATGAGCGCGTGCATCCCGACGAGGGAGCTCTCCAGCGTGTCCAGCGGCTGGACGACGGCGGGCGGGGTCTGGCGGTCGTGCGGTGGCAGCACCAGGTCGGGACTGGTGACGGCTATCGCGGTCGGCACGCTGCACACACCCCGTTCGCTGCGGCGGGCCTTTTCCTGCGGCGGAGTGGTCGACACCGCCCCAGAACGCCCCTGTGACGTCCTTCTGCATCGTCCTGCATCAGCACCATATCCACGGCATGGCCCGCTCAACACCGAATCCCCTAGATCAACTCACCGAAGGTGCGGCCTTGATCAACGCAGAGTAAGGCGAATATGCCACAACTCGCCTGCACTCGAAGGGGGTTGAGCTCTCCAAAGGTCTTGACAACCTGATTGGTCTGGACCAACTTGTACCTCCACGACGGTGGCCACCGTTCCGCATTCCCCCTCCCCCCGTCCCACCCCCTCACCGGAGGCCCCAGTGGACCGCGCACCAGCCATACCCCCACGCAGACGCGCCTGGGCGGGCGTCCTCGCCGCCGTGCTGGGGGCGTCCGCCCTCAGCCTCACCTCCCTGGCCGGTCAGGCCGCGGCCGCGGACGTCAACAACGTCAGGAACGGCGGCTACGAGTCGGGCCTCGGCAACTGGACCTGTTCCGCCGGCAGCGGGGCCACCGTCTCCTCACCGGTGCACGGCGGCTCGGCAGCGCTGAAGGCGACGCCCGCCGGGCAGGACAACGCCAAGTGCACGCAGACGGTCGCGGTCAAGCCCAGCTCGACCTACACGCTGAGCGCCTGGGTGCAGGGCGGGTACGCCTACCTCGGCGCGACCGGCACCGGCACCACGGACGTGTCGACCTGGACCCCCGACTCGTCCTCCTGGAAGCAGCTGACGACCACCTTCACCACGGGCGCCTCGACCACATCGGTGACGGTGTACACGCACGGCTGGTACGGCCAGGCCGCGTACTACGCCGACGACGTGTCCGTGTACGGCCCCGACGGCGGCGGTGGCGGCGACCCGGCGCCCACGATCCCCGCCGTGCCGGCCGGACTGGCGGTGGCCTCCACGACCTCCTCGTCCGTCTCCCTGTCCTGGAACACGGTGTCGGGCGCCACGGGGTACAACGTCTACCGCGACGGTACGAAGGTGACGGCGGTGACCGGCACCTCGGCCACCGTCTCCGGCCTGGCCGCCTCGACGTCGTACTCGTTCCGGGTGACGGCGACCAACTCGGCCGGTGAGTCGGCGAAGTCGACGGCGGTCACCGGGACGACGGCGGCATCCGGCGGGGGCGGAGGCGGCGGGGCGGTCCCGGCGCACGCCGTCACCGGCTACTGGCAGAACTTCAACAACGGCGCGACGGTCCAGAAGATCTCGAACGTCCAGTCCCAGTACGACATCATCGCGGTCGCCTTCGCGGACGCGACCGGCACGCCCGGTGCGGTGACCTTCAACCTCGACTCGGCGGGCCTCGGCGGCTACACCGTCGACCAGTTCAAGGCGGACATCAAGGCCAAGCAGGCCGCCGGCAAGAAGGTCATCATCTCCATCGGCGGCCAGAACGGCACCATCTCGGTGAGCGACTCGACGTCCGCGACGAACTTCGCGAACTCGGTCTACTCGCTGATGCAGACGTACGGCTTCGACGGCGTCGACATCGACCTGGAGAACGGACTCAACGCGACGTACATGTCGCAGGCGCTCAGGTCCCTCTCCTCGAAGGCGGGCTCCTCGCTCGTCATCACGATGGCCCCGCAGACCATCGACATGCAGTCCACGTCGAACGCCTACTTCCAGACGGCCCTGAACATCAAGGACATCCTCACGGTCGTCAACATGCAGTACTACAACAGCGGTTCGATGCTGGGCTGCGACGGCAAGGTCTACAGCCAGGGGTCCGTGGACTTCCTGACGGCACTGGCCTGCATCCAGCTGGAGGGCGGCCTCTCCCCGGCCCAGGTGGGCCTCGGTCTGCCGGCCTCCACGAGCGGCGCGGGCAGCGGCTACGTCTCCCCGACGGTCGTGAACAACGCCCTGGACTGCCTCGCCAAGGGCACCAGCTGCGGTTCCTTCAAGCCGTCGAAGACCTACCCGGCGCTGCGCGGTGCGATGACCTGGTCCACCAACTGGGACGCGTCGGCGGGCAACGCCTGGTCGAACGCGGTGGGACCGCACGTGCACGGCCTCTGATCCGGTACGGGATCGAACGGCCCCGGCGGCCGGGCACGCCGCCGGGGCCCGGGCTGTGGTCCCGGGCGGTGGACACATCGTCCGGAACTCGCGGGCTACGGCTGTCGCCGACCACAGCCGTCCGTCCCGCACGTGCCGAGCTCGAACCAGACGGTCTTGCCCGGCCCGTCCTGATGGCAGCCCCAGCGCCGGGCAAGCGCATCCACCAGGAACATCCCCCGGCCGTTCTCCCGGTCCTCCGTGACCCCCGTCCCGAACACCCGGGGCTTGCGGCGGCAGGAGTCGGCGACCTCGCACCGCAGGACTCCGTGCGCCGCGGTGAGGGTGAGGCGGAAGCGGCTCGCCGTGTGCAGCAGGGCGTTGGTGACGAGTTCACTGACGAGGAGTTCCACCGTGTCGCTCTGCTCCGAGAGCCCCCATCCCTCCAACTGCCTGCGGACCTCCGCGCGGGCCTCGCCGGCCGCGGTGGGACAGGGGTCGTACTCGATGCTCAGATGGCCTGCCCCCATGGGCGGCTGGGGAAACGGGCCGTACGGAGGATCGGGGTCCGGGAGGTGCCCCCCGGAGAGTTGCAGCATGCGTCCAGGGTGGCCTCCCCGCACCCGCGCACACACGGGGAGGACTACCTGTTTCCGTACCCGGATACCTGGACTCCGCTTCCCGCCTCCCTGGTCACGCGTACTGGATGCGGATCGCCGACCCCTCGCCCCGGTCGCGGATGTCCACGTACGCGCAGACCTGGCGGGTGAACCACAGCCCCTGGCCCGGTTCGAGTTCCGCCGTGGCGGGCGGGACGAAGCCGGCGAGCGGGTCGTCGACGCGGGCCGCGGTGCGCAGTTCGCAGACGCAGGCCGGGGCGTCGCCCCAGAGCAGGGCGCCGTCGGCCAGGGGGCCGGGGGCCGCCTCCGCGACGGCCGCCGCGAAGAGTCCGGCCTCCGCGGGGGCCAGGCCCCGGGCCACCGCCCAGGCCCGTACGGCCTCCGGGTCGGGGGTCTCCAGGAGGTCCGCCCCGGGCGGGGGCGGCGGCAAGGGCAACGCGTCGAGTTCGCCGACGAGCCGGGCCGGGGCCTCGTACACCGGGGTGTCGGGGTGGGCGCGGCGGGCCGCGTCGACGATGGCCGAGCCCGCGGTGCGGGTGTCGTACGCGCACAGGGCCGTGGTCCTGAACGGCGCGAAGAGGAGGTTCGCGAGGGACTCGTAGCGGATCCACTCCGCCGTCTCACGGGCCGAACGGCCCGCGCGGCCGGACCAGTCGGGCTCCATCAGGAGGTGGATACGGCCGCCGGGGCCGGCGTGGGCGGCGAGGTAACCGGCGCTCTGCGAGACGGCGTTGGCCGCCGAGCCCGCGTACCAGTCCGTGTGCGGGATGAAGGTCATGGCCTTCGCGTCCGCGCCGAGCGCGTCGCGCAGGAGGTCGAGTTTCGCGGGGGCCGCGATGACGGTGGGCGGGGGCTCCTGAGGTGCGGCCAGGCCCTCCTCCAGGAAGGGAAGGGCTGCCGCGATCCACTCGTCATCCGACCCGAAGACGGCCATCCGGTGGTCGAACTCGCTGTGCTGCAACGGGGGTTGGGGTGTGCTCATGGGGGTCCTGTCTGTGGGGATTCTTTGGACGGCCTCGCCCTCGGGCTCCGGACGGGCTCACTTTCTCCGCGCCGACACCCACGCCGCGATCTGGCTCCGGTTGTTGAACCCGAGCTTGCTGAGGATGCGTTCGACGTGGCCTTCGGCCGTGCGGCGGGCGATGACCAGCCGGTCGGCGATCTGCTGGTTGGCCAGCCCCTCGGCGACGAGCACGGCGACCTCGCTCTCGCGCCGGGTGAGCGAGGTGCCGTTCGTCTCACGCCCCGGGGGTGAGGTCGCCGGCCGGGCCTTCGGCTCCCGGAGGACGTAGGCGACGACGTCGGGGAGTCCGAGGCCGCTCCCCCGCCGGTAGGCCCGCTCGAAGTCCCGTCGTCCGATGACCTCGCGTACCCGCGCCTCGCTGGTGCGGCGGGCGGAGTTGTAGGTGGTGGAGCCGAAGCGGTCGGGCGAGATGTCGGCCCAGACGCGGTCGGCGCCGCCCAGCAGGACGGCGGCGCGCTCGTGGGCGCCGCGGGCTGCGGCGATCACGATCAGCAGGTCGAGGGTGAGCCCGATGCCGATGACGTCGTGGACGGCGAGTTTGCGGCGAAGGGCTTCGCGGGCGTGCGGTTCGGCGCGCCGCCACTCCTTCTTGACGGTGTAGGCGAGGGCGAGCACCCGCAGGACGTACGAGCGCACCCATTCCTCGCCGTGCTCCTCGCAGACCCGCAGGGCCCTCTCGCAGACGGTGACCGCCCGGTCGGCGTGGCCCAGGAAGGCGAGGGCGCAGGCGAGTTCGACCTGGTCGAGGCCGACGATGCTGGGCAGCTTGCCGGGAACGGGGCCTTGCGCCACGGCCTGCTCGAAGTGCTCCAGCGCGCCCGGCAGATCGTCACCGAACAGCCCCATCAGGCCCACCACATGGTCGGCGTGGGCGGCCTCGGCGTGCGCGCCGAGGGTGCGGGCGAGGTCGCGGGCCTGCTCGGCGAGGCGGCGGCCCCGGGTGAGGTCCTCGGGGCAGGTGGCGAGGAGGCCGGCGACCCACAGGGCGCGGGCGCGCTCGCGGCTCGGCCCGGGGGCGGCGTCGAGCGCACGGTCCAGCCAGTAGCGGCCCTCGCGGGGCGCCCCGCAGGCGTGCCAGTAGAACCACAGGGTCCCGGCGAGCCGCAGTCCGGCGTGCGCCTCGCCCGGCGCGGCGAGGCTGAACTCCAGGGCGGTCCGCAGGTTGTCCTGGTCGGCGCGGAGCAGGGCGACGATCTCCCGCTGCCCGGGGCCGAACCAGGCCTGTTCGCAGGCGGTGGCCCGCTCCTGGAACCAGTCCCGCTGCCGCCGCCGGGCCGCGTCCTCCTCACTGGGCGCGCCGTCCGCGCCGGGCAGCTGCCGCAGCCGGTCGAGTCCGTAGTGCCGCAGCGTGTCAAGGAGCCGGTAGCGCACACCACCCTCCATGGCCTCCCGGCAGAGCACCGACTTGTCCACGAGCCCGGCGACGGCTTCCAGGACGTCGTGCGAGCGGACCCGCTCCCCGTCCGCGCACACCGCCTCCGCCGTCTCCAGGTCGAAGCCGCCCGCGAGGACCGCGGCGCGCGCCCACACCAACTGCTCCTGCTGGGTGCACAGTTCATGACTCCAGTCGACGGCCGCGCGCAGGGTCTGATGGCGGGGCTGGGCGGCGGGACTGCCCGTGGTGAGCAGCCGGTAGCGGTCGTCGAGGCGTTCGAGGAGCTGGTCGACGCCGAGGACGCGCATGCGGACGGCGGCCAGTTCGATGGCGAGCGGCAGGCCGTCGAGCCGGTGGCAGAGGCGGGCCACGGAGGCGCGGTTGGCGGGGGTGAGTGCGAAGCCGGGGACGACGGCGGCGGCGCGGTCGGCGAAGAGGGTGAGCGCGGGGTGGCCCGCCGCGTCGGAGAGGTCGCCGTCGGGGTCGGGCACCGGCAGCGGGCGCACCTCCATCAGGTGCTCCTCGGTGAGGCCGAGGCGATGGCGGCTGGTGGCGAGGACGCGGACGCCGGTGGTGCCGTGCAGCAGGGCGCCCGCCAACTCGGCGCAGGCGGACAGGAGATGCTCGCAGTTGTCGATGACGAGGAGGAGCCGGCGGCCCTGTACCTGCTCGATCAGCGCGCGCAGCGGCGGCTGGTCGGAGTGGTCGTGCAGGCCGAGCGCGTCGGCGGCGGCGAGCGGGACGAGCGCGGGGTCGTGCAGCCCGGACAGCTGCACGAAGCGCACGCCGTCGGGGAAGGCGCGCTCGACGCGGGCCGCGATCCGTCCGGCGAGGCGCGTCTTGCCCACGCCGCCGGGACCGGTGAGCGTGACCAGGCGCGCCTTGGCCAACAGGCGGCGCCCCTCGGCCTGTTCGCCCCGCCGGTCGACGAAGCTGGTCGTTTCGACCGGCAGGTGGCGCGCCGACCGGAGGAGCTCCGGGAGGCGCGGTTCCCTCGGTGGCGCTGATCCGCCCATGATCAGCCGTTCCTCTGGGGTGTGTGCCGGGCCTTCGCCGACCGGGTGGACGACGGGGCCCGGGGAGCCGGAGTGCGGGGCTCCTCTTGCGCGGGCCTTCACTCTTCATGCTGTCGCGCCCCCGGCGCACCCGGGGATCACACCCGTGGGTGCACTTTTCCCGCCGGGGCCACGGACGGTGGCCTCGCGCGTACACTGCCCGGCCGATTTTCGACCGGTTCGCGCCACCGGCCCTTTGTCATCTATTGACCTGCGCATGCCATGCGCCCACGATGAGCGCCGCACCCGCACCACGTACGTCGCACTGAACAACCCCCAACTCCCACAAGGAGATTTCATGCGACTTCGTATCCGCGGCAGACGCTCAGCCGCTCTCGCCACCCTGCTGGCCGTCGCACTCGCGGCACCTGTCTCCGCCACGGCGACCCACGCCACCGCCGACAGTGTCCGGGGGCCCGCGCCCTCGTCCGACGACATCCGCCAGTACGAGATCCACCAGAGCACCACCCCGGTGACCCGTACGGCCATCCAGCGGACCGGAGTCACGGTCGACGAGGCGGACGAGGAGACGGTCGTCGTCTCCGGCCGCGCGGCCCAGATCCAGAAGCTCCGACAACTCGGCTACGACGTATCGCTGCTGGGCTCGGCACCGAACCGGTCGGCCGGCTCCGACGACGTACGGCTCTACGACTTCCCGTCTGCCGACTCGAAGTACCACAACTACGCCGAGATGAACACGGAGATCGACCAGCGGCTGGCGGCGTACCCGAGCATCATGAGCAAGCGGGTGATCGGCAAGTCCTACCAGGGCCGGGACATCGTCGCCATCAAGGTCAGCGACAACGTCGCGACCGACGAGTCCGAGCCCGAGGTGCTGCTCACCTTCCACCAGCACGCACGCGAGCACCTCACCGTGGAGATGGCGCTGTACCTGCTGCGTGAACTCGGCGCGGGCTACGGCTCCGACTCCCGTGTCACCAACATGGTGAACAACCGCGAGATCTGGATCGTCCCCGACCTCAACCCGGACGGCGGCGAGTACGACATCGCGACCGGCTCGTACCGCTCGTGGCGCAAGAACCGCCAGCCCAACAGCGGCAGTTCGTACGTCGGCACCGACCTCAACCGCAACTGGAACTACAAGTGGGGCTGCTGCGGCGGCTCCTCGGGTTCCAAGTCCTCCGAGACCTACCGCGGCGCGTCCGCCGAGTCGGCGCCCGAGGTGAAGGTGGTCTCCGACTTCGTGCGCGGCCGGGTCGTCGGCGGCAAGCAGCAGATCAAGGCCGGCATCGACTTCCACACGTACAGCGAACTGGTGCTGTGGCCCTTCGGGTACACGTACAACGACACGGCGACGGGCATGACGGCGGACGACGCCGCCGCGTTCAAGACGGTCGGCCAGAAGATGGCCGCCAGCAACGGCTACACGCCGGAGCAGTCCAGCGACCTGTACATCACCGACGGTTCGATCGACGACTATCTCTGGGGCAGCCAGAAGATCTTCGACTACACCTTCGAGATGTACCCGACGTCCAGCTCCGGCGGCGGTTTCTACCCGCCCGACGAGGTCATCGAGCGGGAGACCTCCCGCAACCGGGACGCCGTGCTGCAGCTCCTGGAGAACGCCGACTGCATGTACCGGTCCATCGGCAAGGAGGCCCAGTACTGCAGCTAGGGCTCAGCCGGGTTGAGCCGAGCTGAGCTGACCGGAGTTGATCGGTTGTCGGGGAGCTGCGGGGCCGTTGTGGCCGGCCGCGCAGTTCCCCGCGCCTTACGCCTCGTCGTCCTCGGCCTTGGTCTCCACCTCGGCCTCGGCGTCGGCCTCGGTCTCGGTCTCGGCGTCCGCTTCCGCGTCCGCGTCCTGCGAGTCACCGTCCTCGAAGTAGGCGTCCAGGACCGCGTCCAGCTCGGACTCCCACTCCTGGAAGCGGCTGCGGGCGCTCGCCTCGATCTCGATCGGGTACCAGCGCTTCTCGGGCGTGTACACGGTGATCGTGAACCGCTTCCCGAAGCGCGGGGTCTCCGTCTCGACGGCGCCGATCTCGTCCCAGCGGAACTCGCACTCCTGGTCGTCCAGGAAGAGCCGTACGCCCCGGTGGTCGGCGATCATCCTCGCGCGCCGGTCGGAGGCCTCGAAGACGGGACCCTCGACGGCCTCCTCCTCGTCCTCCTCTTCGGGAGAGGTCTCCTCCGCCTCGGCGGAAGCCTCCTCCACCTCGGCGGGGGCCTCCTCGGAGACCTCGTCCTCAGCCGGTGCCGCCTCGTCGGGCTCGACGGACTCTTCCGGCTCGGCGGAATCCTCCGGCTTCGCCTTCTTCAGGTCGGCGGACACGGGCGACGTGAGCCCGGGGACGTACGCCGGGTTGACCGCGGCGGCGTCCAGGGGCTGGCTCTTCGAACCTATGCGCTGCTCCACAGCGCGAAGTATGGTCGAAGATCCTGTGTCGGACACAGCCAGCCCCCATTTAGCTATGCGGCCGTTACACGAACACGCTCAGCAGCGCCGCCACCGCGAAGCCGACCACCGACAGCACGCTCTCCAGGACCGTCCAGGTCTTCAGGGTGTCGCGCTCGCTGATGCCGAAGTACTTGGCGACCATCCAGAAGCCTCCGTCGTTGACGTGCGAGGCGAAGATGGAGCCCGCCGAGATGGCCATGATGACGAGGGCGGTGAAGGCCTGCGAGTGGTGGCCCTCGGCGAGGAGCGGGGCGACGATGCCGGCCGTCGTGACGATGGCGACCGTCGCCGAGCCCTGGGCGACCCGCAGGACGACGGAGAGCAGGTAGGCGAGGACGACCACCGGCAGGCCGACGTCGTTGAAGGTGTCCGAGAGGGCCTGCGCCACTCCGCTCGCCTTCAGTACGGCGCCGAAGATGCCGCCCGCGCCCACGACCAGCAGGATGTTGCCGACCGGCTTGAGGGACGAGGTCGACACCCTCTCCAGGGACTTGCGGGACCAGCCGCGCCGGATGCCGAGGAGGTAGTACGCGAGGAGCAGCGCGATCGTCAGCGCCACGAAGGGGCTGCCGAAGAACTCGATGACCGAGCGGCCCGTGGAGGGGTCCAGCGCGATGGAGGAGAAGGTGGCGGCGAGGATCAGCACCAGCGGCGTACCGATGATGCCGAGGACCGTGCCGAGCGGGACCGGCTTCTCGCGCGGCTCGACCCCGGAGGCCCGCTGCTCCTCGATGACCGCGAGCCGTGACTCGGCCGCGGCCTCCACCATGTCCTGCGGTACGGCGACGAAGATCCGCTTGCCGATCCAGGCCGAGTAGCCCCAGGCGGCGGCCACGGCGGGCAGGCCGCAGACGATGCCCATGAGGATGACCCAGCCGAGGTCGACGTGCAGCAGTCCGGCGGCCGCGACCGGGCCGGGGTGCGGCGGCAGGAACGCGTGCGTCATCGACAGGCCCGCGAGCAGGGGCAGGCAGTAGAGCAGGATCGACTTGCCGGAGCGTTTGGCGGCCGCGTACACGATCGGCGCGAGAACGAAGATGCCGACGTCGAAGAAGACCGGGATGCCGAAGATCAGGCCGGTCAGGCCCATGGCGAGCGGCGCGCGCTTCTCGCCGAAGAGGTTGAGCAGCCGGGACGCCAACACCTCGGCGCCGCCGCTGACTTCGAGGATCGCGCCGAGCATGGTGCCGAGGCCGATGATGATCGCGACGTGGCCGAGGATGCCGCCCATGCCGGTCTCGATGACGGAGACGGCCGTCGAGCGCTGGACGGTGCCGAAGAGTTCGGTGACCGAGAGCCCGGCTCCCAGGCCGACGGCTATGGAGACGCCGAGCAGGGCCACGAACGGCTGGAGTCTGACCTTGATGATCAGGAAGAGGAGAAGCGCGATACCGAGGGCGGCGAGCGTGAGCAGTCCGGCGGTGCCGTCGACGAGGAGGAGCAGGCCGCCGGTGTGGGGTGGGGTCTCCACGGCTGGGGCTGGGGTTGTGGCTGCGAGCGGATAGGACATTCGGGGGTCCTCTTCTTAAATGCATTGCGCTTTCGGGCAGGGGGGATCGCGGCACGGCGCCCCGGGGGTGGAGGGACGCCGCGCCGTGATGTCGTACGGGGTGCGGGAGTTGAGTGACCGTCAGCCGAGGACGGCGAGGACGTCGATCTCGACGAGGAGTCCGGCGGGCAGACCGACGTACACGGTCGTGCGGGCGGCGGGGGGCGCGGTGAGGCCCTGCTCCTCGAAGTAGGTGTTGTAGATGCCGTTCATCTCTGCGAAGTGGTCGACGTCCGTGAGGTAGACGCGGATCATCATCGCGTCGTCCCAGCTCGCCCCGCCCTCCTCGAGGATGGCCTTGACGTTGGCGAGGGTCTGGAGGGTCTGCTCGCGCAGGGTGGGCCCGGCGGGCGTGGGCGGCCTGCCCTCCTCGGCGGGCAGGAAGCCGACCTGGCCGGCGACCTGGAGGATGTTCCCCTTCCTGACGCCGTGCGAGAACTTGGCGGGCGGGGTGGTGTGGGTCTTCGGGGTGAGGGCGATCTTGTCTGTCATTCCTGTGGGGCTTCCTTGGTCGGGGTGCGGCCGGAGTACTCACCGCTGATGGCGTCCGCCGTGCGGCGGACCAGTGGGAGCAGCGTGAGGAGTTCGTCGGCGGTGACGACGACGTTGGGTGCGGAGAGGGACATCGCGGCGACGACGCGGCCGTCGGCGCCGCGGATCGGGGCGGCCACGCAGTTGATGGACTCCTCGTGGCCACCGAGATCGGTGGCCCAGCCCTGCTCGCGCACCGTCACCAACTCCCGGACGAAGGCGGCGGCGTTGGGGATCGAGCGGGCCGTGTACATGGGGAAGTCGAACTTCTCGGCGAGGGCGCGGCGCTCGGCTTCGGGGAGGTCGGCGAGGAGGAGTTTCGCCACGGCGGCGACGGTGATGGCGACGGGCTTGCCGATCCGTGAGTACATGCGCACGGGGTAGCGGCTCTCCACCTTGTCGATGTAGAGGACCTCGCCCTCCTCGTACACCGCGAGGTGCACGGTGTGCCCGCACTGCTCGTTGAGGCGTACGAGATGGGGGTGGCCGATCTCGCGGATGTCCAGGTTCTCGACGGCTTCCTGGGCGAGGGCGAAGAGCCGGGCGCCGAGGCGGTAGCGCTGGTCGGACTGGCGGTAGACGAGTCCGTGCTCGTGCAGGGTGCGCAGGAGCCGGAGCGCCGTGGACTTGTGGACGCCGAGGCGTTCGGCGACCTGCCCGAGATCGGCGGGTCCCTCGGCGAGCAGCGGCAGGATGCTCAGCGCTCGGTCGACGGTCTGGCTCATGGGATGCGTACCTCCTCCGTGGCCCGCGATACGGCTTCGGTCCAGCCGGGGCCGAGTCGAAGTGTCTCCCACGCCCCCTCGTCGAGAGCGGCCAGCCGGTCGGCGTGGTCCCGGCCCGGCGGCGTACCGAGGTCACCGGCGACCGTGAGCGCGGCAGCGGCCATGAGGTGCCCGTGCCGGAGCCGCTCCCGGGCGGACAGCCCACGAAGGGTCGCGGAGAGGAACCCGGCGGCGAAGGCATCCCCGGCGCCGACGGGGGCGACGACGTCGACGTGCAGGGCGGGGACGAAGGTGGCGGTGTCGCCGTCGAAGAGGGTGGCGCCCCGTGCGCCCTCCTTGACGACCAGCACGCGCGGCTCGGGGAGCAGGGCGCGCACCGCGGCCGGGCCGCCCGTGACGCCCCACGCCGCCTCGGCCTCGTCCTCGCCCACGAAGACGAGGTCGCTGCCGCGCGCGAGGCCGAGCAGGACGCGTGGGGCCTCGCCGTCCCGCCAGAGTCCGGGGCGGTGGTTGACGTCGAAGGAGACGAGCGGGCGGCCCGGTCCGCGGGTGGTGAGCTCCCGCATCAGGGCCAGGCAGTCGGCGGACAGGGCTGCCGTGATGCCGGACAGGTGCAGGACGCGGCCCGCGCGGACGGCGGCCAGGTCCACGTTGTCCGCGGCCATCGCGGAGGCGGCGGATCCGGCCCGGTAGTACGCCACCTCGTGGGCGTCGCTCGCGCGGTCGCCCGCCGTGCGGAAGTAGATCCCGGTCGGGCGGGCAGGATCGCGGCGTACGGCGGAGGTGTCGACGCCGTACGAGGCGATCGTCTCCACCAGGTGGTCGCCGAACCCGTCGTCGCCGACCCGGCCGATCCAGCGCGCCGTGTGCCCGGCGGAGGCGAGCACGCAGGCCACGTTGGACTCGGCGCCGCCGATCCCGCGGCCGAAGGACGGCACGTCGGCGAGGCGGCCGGGCCGGGAGGGGAGGAACGTGACCATGGACTCGCCGAGCGCCACGACGTCGAAAGCGTCGTGGGGCGCGGCATCTGCGGGTCCGTTGGTGGTCACGATGGTTCGGTCTCCCGGTTCTCGGGGCCAACGACACCGTTGACCCTGCGTTGGCCGAGATGTTAGACAGCAGTGAGCACTACACGCAATGAGCGTTGCACATGATGCAACTGACCTCATCAGGGAGACTTCATGGCAGCCGGCAGCCCCGCTGAGTCCCAGGCAGCACTCGCCCGCCTGGCGGCGGAGCGCGTCGACCACCGCTTCAAGGGCCTCCCGCCGGACGCGGACGGCCTGACCGTCGGCGCGCTGGCCGCCCAGCGCCGGAACCTCTTCACGGACGGCTTCACCACCCCCGTCCTCGCCCTCTCCGCCGAGCGCCTGCGGCACAACCTGGAACTCATGGAGACGTACGCGGCCCGCCACGGCCTCGTCTTCGCGCCGCACGGCAAGACCTCGATGGCCCCGCAGCTCTTCCGCCGCCAGATCGAGCACGGCGCCTGGGGCATCACGCTCGCCGTACCCCACCAGGTGCGCGTGGCACGGGAGTTCGGCATCGACCGGATCTTCCTCGCGAACGAACTCGTCGACGAGGCGGCACTGCGCTGGATCGCCGCGGAGCTGGCCGAGGACGTGGACTTCCGCTTCATCTGTTACGTCGACTCCGTGCGCGGCGTCGAGCTGATGGACGCCGCGCTGCACGGGACGCCCCGCCCCCTCGACGTCGTCGTGGAACTCGCCGCCGGCGAGGGCGCCCGCACCGGCGTCCGAACGGAGGCGGAGTGCGCGGTGATCGCGGACGCGGTGGCCCGGGCGACGACGCTCCGGCTGGTCGGCGTCGCCGGCTACGAGGGCGAGGTGCCGCGGGCCGACCCCGAGCGCGTGCACGCCTGGCTGCGCCGGCTGACCGCCCTGGCCGCGGACTTCGACAAGGCGGGCCGCTTCACCGCGAGCGGTGTCGAGGAGATCGTCGTCAGCGCGGGCGGCAGCGCCTGGTTCGACGCGGTGGCCGACGTGTTCGCCGAGATCCCCGAACTCTCCCTGCCCGTCCTGAAGTTGCTCCGCTCGGGCGCGTATGTCTCGCACGACGACGGCCACTACCGCAAGCTGACACCGTTCACCCGCGTCCCGGAGGAGGGCGCGCTGCACCCCGCCTTCCGCCTCTGGGCGCAGGTAGTCTCCCGCCCCTCCCCCGAGCAGGCCTTCGTCAACGCGGGCAAGCGCGACGCGGCGTACGACCTGGACCTGCCGCTCGCGCAGGTGGTACGCCGGGACGGTGCCGAACGCCCGGCCACCGGGGTCTCCGTGACCGCCCTCTCCGACCAGCACGCCTGGCTGCGCACGACGCCACAGGCCGATCTGGAGGTGGGCGACTGGCTGGGCATGGGCCTGTCCCACCCGTGCACTTCCTTCGACAAGTGGCAGCTGATCCCGCTGGTCGAGGCGGACGGCACCGTCGTCGACTACATCCGCACGTACTTCTAGGAGGGGTCGTGGAGGAGCTCGTCATCCGGGACGCGGACGTCGTGGACGGCAGCGGTGAGCCGTCGTACCGCGCCGACGTGGTGATCGACGACGGCAGGATCGTCGCCATCGTCAAGGAGGCCGCGGCGGCGGGCTGTCTGCGCCCCACGGCGCGCCGCGAGGTGGACGCCGAGGGCCTGGTCCTCTCCCCCGGCTTCATCGACATGCACGCCCACAGCGACCTCGCCCTGCTCCGGGACCCGGACCACAGCGCGAAGGCCGCGCAAGGGGTCACCCTGGAGGTGCTGGGCCAGGACGGGCTGTCGTACGCCCCCGTCGACGACCGCACCCTGGCCGAGGTCCGCCGGGCGATCACCGGCTGGAACGGCCACGGCGACGACATCGACTTCGACTGGCGCTCGGTGGGCGAGTACCTGGACCGGCTGGATCAGGGGATCGCCGTCAACGCGGCCTATCTGATCCCCCAGGGCACCGTCCGCATGCTCGCCGTCGGCTGGGAGGACCGCGAGGCGACGCCCGGGGAGCTGGACCGGATGCGGCGGCTGGTCGCCGAGGGCATGGAGCAGGGCGCCGTCGGCATGTCGTCCGGGCTGACGTACACGCCCGGCATGTACGCCAAGGACGCCGAACTCACCGAGCTGTGCAGGGTGGTGGCCGAGTACGGCGGCTACTACTGCCCGCACCACCGCTCCTACGGGGCGGGTGCCCTGGAGGCGTACGAGGAGATGGTGGCCCTCACCCGCGAGGCGGGCTGCCCGCTGCATCTCGCGCACGCCACCATGAACTTCGGCGTGAACGAGGGCAGGGCGCCCGATCTGCTCGCCCTCCTCGACAAGGCGCTCGCCGACGGCGCGGACATCAGCCTCGACACCTACCCGTACACGCCCGGCTGCACCACCCTCGCGGCCATGCTGCCCAGTTGGGCGAGCGAGGGCGGCCCGGCGGCGGTCCTCACGCGGCTGAGGGACGACGGGAGCGCCGAGCGGATCCGGCACCACATGGAGGTGACCGGCTCGGACGGCTGCCACGGCGTGCCGATCGACTGGGCCACGATCGAGATCTCCGGGGTGAGCGACCCCGCGCTGGCGTCGTACGTCGGCCGGACCGTACGGGAGTCGGCCGACCTGCGCGGCGAGGCACCGTGGACGACCGCCCGCCGGCTGCTCGTCGAGGACGGGCTCGGCCCGACGATCCTCCAGCACGTCGGGCACGAGGAGAACGTCCGCGCGATCATGCGGCACCGCGTGCACACCGGTGGCTCCGACGGGATCCTCCAGGGCGACAAGCCGCACCCGCGCGCGTACGGCACCTTCCCGCACTATCTCGGCCACTACGTACGGGAGTTGGGCATCCTGTCGCTGGAGGAGTGCGTCGCCCACCTCACCTCGCGCCCGGCGGCCCGGCTGCGCCTCGCGGACCGCGGGCTGGTGCGCGAGGGATACCGCGCCGACCTCGTCCTCTTCGACCCGGACACGGTCGCGGCCGGGTCGACGTTCGAGGCACCGCGCACTCTGCCTAGCGGCATTCCATACGTCCTGGTCGACGGTCGCTTCGTGATGGAGGACGGGCGTCGGACGGACGTGCTGGCGGGGCGGGCGGTCCGCCGGTCACCTCGGTGAACACCCGCCCCCAAGCGGCTCCGGGGAAGTACGGGTGCGTTCCCGCGTCGTTCGGTGCGTGCTCTCGGCGTGCCGGACGAAGGCCCTCGTAGCGGAGCTACTTGGGCCTTTGGCCGGTGCGGCGAGAGGGCGTGCCGGGCGGCGTGGGGGCGTGCCTGAACTTCCCCGGGGTCGCTTAGGGCTACGGCTTGGGCAGGGTGCACCCGCTGCGGCTCAGGTCGAGCTTGTTGCCGGCCCCGAAGCACGCGGCGATCTGGTAGGTCTCCTCGGCGTAGTTGATGCCCTCGCGGACGGTCACATTGCCGTTGGCGTCGACCTCACAGGGGTTGTTCTCGGTGCAGCGCTGGCCGTCCTCGTTGCCGGTGTTGTTGACGGCGACGACCTTGCCGGTGGCGTTGTCGATGACCGGCGAGCCCGAGGTGCCGCCGATGGTCTGGCAGGCGGAGGTGTAGCGGAGCGAGTCCTTCCAGGTCCAGTCGCCCTCCTTGAGGCGGTAGACGAAGCCGTCGACGTTGCAGGCGTACGTCCGCTTCCAGTACCCGGAGACGACCGTGATGGCGGTCCCGGCGACCGGATGTGTGTCCTGGAGCGTGAGCGCGCTGATGTTGTACGAGCTCTTGATCTGCGCGTACGTGGTGGTGAGCTGGTAGATCGTGACGTCGGTGTCGGTCATCGTCGAGTACGCGACCTTGCTCGCGCGCAGCGTGCCGACCCTCGTGGCCGAGGCATTGAGCAGACCGAAGCTGCGGCTGGACGCCTGGCCGACGATGACCTCGCCGGGCTCGGGGAAGCCGGTCTCCAGGCAGTGGCCGTTCGTCATCACCAGCGCGGGGTCGGTGTCCGCGGAGCCCGGGAAGCGGACGACGGAGCCGGAGCAGTTGCTGAGCGAGACGGTGCCGGCGAAGTTGACGGCCTTGAGCGTGGGCGCGGTCGCCGCGGCCGGTCCGACGTCGGCCTTGACCGCGGCGGGCGCGGACACAGGCGCCGCGACCGCGGGTGCCATGCCCGCCCCGGTGATCACCAGGGCGAAGAGCGTGGCGACGAGAGGCTTTCTCATGTGGGGGTCCCCTCTTGCGACTTGAGCGGCCGGAGGTCTTCCGGCCACATCCAGTTTTGACATGCGCATTGTGAAGGGAGGGGCGGCAGGGAACAAGGAGTTGTTTCCAGCCGCCGCGGACAAGCTTTTCCGGCCCGGGGCGGCAAGGCCGGAAATATCCGTACGGGCCGACGCCGCGGCGCCGCACTTCTTGCGGACCGGGGCCGGACCCGTCCCGGCGCCGGGCACCGCCCGCGGGCGGCCGGGTCACGCGGGGCCGCTCACCTCGGGCCCTTGGTCGCAGGCCGGCCGTGGCCGTGCCCCTTGGACGACTCGCTCGCGGCCGGAGCCGCGGTGGTCGCCGATGCCGTGGCGGCGGCCGACGCCGTCGCCGCACCCGAGGGCCC
>NZ_JBEXDZ010000111.1:0-32502 GCF_040606085.1 Streptomyces sp. NPDC005485
CGCACACGGTGTTCGTGTGCGGCCCTTTCGCCGTTCTGTCCTCCCCGCGACTGCCTCCGCCTGGACTTCTCAGCCCTGTTCGCTCAGGGCGAACTCTCGCCGGCCGTCGCACTGGGGCTGCCCCACTCCACCTGCGGCCCCTCGAAGTGCGCCGCGTGCCGCGGTGGATGGGACGCTGCGCCGAGCACGAAGACGTCCTCCGCGCCGTCCAGGACACCGCCCGAGGGGTCGTCGTCACCGGCCCGGCGCACCGTGTCCCGATCCGGCATGAAGATGTCGCGCACGACCACGGCACACAGGTAGAGCGTTCCCAAGAGATGGACAGCGATGGCGAGTTGATAGCCGTCGGTGGGCAGTCCCTTGTGGGCGTCCCCGCTGGTCGTGTACGCGAGGTACATCCAGATCCCCAGGAAGTACGCGACCTCGCAGGCCTGCCAGATCAGGAAGTCCCGCCAGCGCGGACGGGCCAGCGCGGCGAGGGGGACCAGCCACAGCACGTACTGCGGCGAGTAGACCTTGTTGGTGAGGATGAAGGCCGCGATGATCAGGAACGCCAGCTGGGCGAAGCGCGGACGGCGCGGGGCGGTGAGCGTGAGCGCGACCATGCCCGCACAGAAGATCACCATCATGATCATCGCCCACGCGTTGGCGGAGTCGGCGGTGAACTGGATGTCGAGCCATCGCGAGACGAACAGGAAGACCGAACCGAAGTCGACCCCGCGCTCACGGCTGAAGCTGTAGAACTTCGCCCATCCTTCCGGCGCGAAGTACATCACCGGAAGGTTCACGGCGAGCCACGCTCCCACGGCGCCCAGCAGGGCGGTGCCGAACTCCCGCCATTTGCCGGCTCGCCAGCACAGGAGGAACAGCGGTCCGAGCACCAGGAACGGGTAGAACTTGGCGGCCGTGGCGAGCCCGAGCAGGACACCGAACCCAAGAGCGCGGCCTCGCGACCACATCAGCGTCGCGGCGGCCAGCAGGGCCACGGCGAGCAGATCCCAGTTGATGGTGGCCGTGAGGGCGAAGGCGGGCGCCAGAGCCACCAGGAGGCCGTCCCAGGGGCGCCGCCGATGGGTACGCGCGGTGCACACGGCGATCACTGCCGCGCAGACCATCAGCATCCCGGCGTTGGCCATCCAGTACCACTGTTCCTGGTGCTGGATGCTGCCGCTTCCCGGTGTGAGCCATGCGGCGACCTCCATGAACACACCGGTCAGCACCGGGTACTCGAGGTAGTCCATGTCACCGGAGAGCTTGTCGAAGTACGGCACGAGCCCATCGGCGAAACCGCGCCCCGAGTAGAGGTGCGGGATGTCCGAGTAGCACGCGTGCGTGTACTGCGAGCTGGCGCCGAAGAACCAGGCCCCGTCGTAGCAGGGCAGCTTCTGCACCATGCCGAGGGCGAACACGCCGATCGCCACGAGCGCGACGACTCGCACGGGGGTCCACCAGGACGTCCCGAGCAGCGCGCGCCGTCCGATGGGGCCGCCGATCAGCTCGCTGCCGGTCGTGGCGACCTCGTCCTCTTTGGTCGGCCGCACGGGCTCCGGCTCGTGCACGCTCGTTCGCGTCGTCTCTGCACTGGGCATGGCGCCCATCCTGCCGTACGCGCCTGGGAATACGCCGAGGGCCGCCGCACCTGGTCGGTGCGACGGCCCTCGTTTCACGTGAAACGGTGTGTTTCACGTGAAACACACGCGATGACGGCTATCCGTTCGGGCCTCCGAAGATGCCTCCGTTGCCGTTGCCGTTCCCTCTGGTGTTTCCGGTGGTGGTCTCCGTCGGCGTAGCGGTCACGCCTCCGTCCGTGCCACCCGTATCCGTACCGCCTGTGTCCGTGCCACCTGTGTCCGTGCCGCCTGTGCTGGTGCAGTTCCAGTCGAACTTGTTGCAGGTCTCGCTCGGCGAGGGCGAAGGAGAGATGAGGCTCTCGCTGGGCGACGGACTCGGCGACGGGCTCTCCTGCTCTTCCTCGGACTGGGTGGGCGAGGGCACCACGCTCGGGCTCGGGGTGTCGTTGATGATCGTCCCGATGTCCTCGGGCTCCGGGAAGTCGATCACCTTGGCGCCCTTGAGCGCGTCCTCCATGTAGTCGTGCCAGATCAGGGCCGGGAACGAGGCGCCGTGGATCTTCTTCTCGCCACCCGTTCCGTACATCTCCAGGAACTCGCGGCCCTTCTTGGTCTCGTCGTCGTCCATGCGGTACATACCGATCGCGGTGGACAACTGCGGGGTGTACCCGACGAACCAGGCGGACTTGTTGCCGTCCGTTGTACCGGTCTTACCGGCCACATCGCGGCCCGGGAGCTGGGCCTTGGTGCCGGTTCCCTTGTCGACCACGGTCTTGAGGACGTCCGTCACGTTGTTGGCGACGGCCGAGGTGAAGGCCTGCGTGCTCGACTTCTCGTGCTGGAAGACCGTGCCGTCCTTGTCAGTGACCTTGTCGACCGAGTACGGGTCGTTCTGCTTGCCGCTGGCGGCGAAGGTGCCGTACGCACCGGCCATGCGGATCGCGCTCGGCGAGGACGTGCCCAGGGAGAAGGACGGGTACTCGGCACTGGCAAGGCTGGTCTTCAGAATGCCCGCGCTCATGGCGGCGTCCTTGACCTTGTCCAGACCGACGTCCATGCCCAGCTGGACGTAGGCGGAGTTCACGGACTCCCGCATGGCCTCACGCAGGTCGATGTTGTAGCTCGGCGGGTTGTAGGACTGGCCGCCGTCGTTCGTCTGTCGCCACTGCTTGCCGTTCTTGTCCGTCCAGATGTCGTGGTTGAAGTCCCTGATCTTGAGCCTGTTCCTACCGCTGTACAGGCTCTTCGGAGAGACGACAGTGCGCTCGTCCTGTGCCTGGTCCTGGTCGCCGTCGGGATTACGTACACCCCACGACATGGCGGCCGCGAGGACGAACGGCTTGAACGTCGAGCCCACCTGGGCACCGGTCGCGTCGGCGTTGTCGGTGAAGTGCTTGGTCGCGTCCTCACCGCCGTAGATCGCCCTGATCGCGCCGCTTGCCGGGTCCACGGAGGCCCCGCCGAACTGGACGTGGGTGTCCGTCTCCGGCCGCAGCTTCGGCTTGATGCTCTCCTTGCGGACCTTCTTCACAGCGGCCTCGAGCGCGTCGACCTTCTTCTTCTCGAAGGTCGTCTGGATCTCGAGGCCACCCTGACGCAGCTTGGTCTCGGTGATCCCGGTCGTCTTGCTGTGGGTGGTGAGGTACGAGTTCGCGAGGTCGACGAGGTAGCCGATCTGTCCGCCCAGCTGGGCGTTCGAGCGCGGGCTCTGGATGGTGGGGAACGTCTGGTACTGATTCCGCTGAGCGGCGGTCAGGCGCCCGTCCTTGACCTCCTCGTTGAGGATCCACCGCCACCGATCCTCGGCACGCTTGCGGTTGAGCTGAGGCGTGGCACCCACCGGGTCGATCGACCTGGCACCCGCCGGGTCGTAGTACGTGGCGCCCTTGAGTACGGCAGCCAGGAACGCGCACTGGCTCGGGTTCAGCTTCGTGGCGTCCTTGTCGAAGTACGCGTGCGCGGCCGCCTGGATGCCGTAGGCGTTGCGGCCGTAGTAGGCGGAGTTCAGGTAGCCGGCCATGATGTCCTCCTTGGACACCGAGGCACCGACCTTTATGGAGACGAACAGCTCCTTGAACTTCCGGGAGATCGTCTGCGACTGGTCGTTCAGCATCGCGTTCTTCACGTACTGCTGGGTGATGGTGGAGCCGCCCTGCGTCTGACCGCCCTTGGCCATGTTCACGAAGGCGCGGGCGATACCCATCGGGTCGACGCCGCTGTCGTTCTCGAACGTCTTGTTCTCGGCCGACATGACAGCGAACCGCATCTCCTTGGGGATCTGCGAGTAGCTGATGATCTGGCGGTTCGTCTCACCACCGGTGGCAACCATCTGGCTGCCGTCCTTCCAGTAGTAGACGTTGTTCTGCGCCTTGGCGGTGTCGGCGACGACGGGGACGCTCACCATGGCGTACGCGATGCCCGCCACGGCCACCAGGCTGCCGAAGAAGCCGATGAACAGTCCCGACACGAGCTTCCAGGACGGCACCCAGCGCGCGGCGCCGTACTTCCCGGCGCGCGGGTAGTCGATGAAGCGTTTCTTGGCGGGTGCGGAACCGCGCCCACGGCCACGACCGGGACCGTTCGGACCACCAGGCGCACCGCGTCGGCCACCGCCGCCACCGGGACCGCCCCGCCCCGCCCCGTCGGCGCCTCTGCGCCGGCCTCCTCCACCGGTACTTCTCTGGGCCGCCCGCCGGGCCTCTGCACGGCCACCGTACGGGCGCTCCTCACCTCCCGACCCATAGGAGTCGGAAGGAGACCCGGTGTCGCCTCGGGGTGCCGCACGGCGGCCTTCGGACGGGCCGGGCTGACCGCGTCGGGCCGCGGCACGTCCGCCGCCCTGCGGCTGCGCTTGCGGCGGCGGTTTGCGACGGTGCTCGCTCATCGAACGATTACTCCTCGGGCAGGCGCACCCTTGCGCGCCTGGAAACGGCAGCTGGTTTCCGGTCCCCCCGAAGTACGGATGCGGTCGTTTTCGCATTCACCCGTACTGCACCGGGGACGAGGACGCCCCCACGCGTCACTCGGTTCCCGGTGGTGTGCATGCCGCACAGACTACGCACCGTCAAAACCCACCTAGGGCCGAAGTTCACCCCAAATCAGGCAACTCTCTTCCTACGAATCGGTGATGTGACGCCGTTCACCGTGCCCCCTCTTGTCGCACCGGCGAGAGCGATCTATCGTGCTGATGTATCGAGTCGATACATCAGCCCGGCATAAAGGCCGTGCCGAGGAGACCGCGCAGAAGAGGAGGCGACGATGAACCGGCGTTCCGGGATCCTCGAATTCGCCGTACTCGGCCTGCTCCGCGAGTCCCCGATGCACGGCTACGAGCTGCGGAAACGTCTCAACACGTCACTGGGTGTGTTCCGTGCCTTCAGCTACGGAACGCTCTACCCCTGCCTCAAGACGCTGGTCGCCAACGGCTGGTTGATCGAGGAATCGGGGGCCACACCTGAGGACGCCCTCACAGCTCCACTCGCAGGGCGTCGCGCCAAGATCGTCTACCGGTTGACGGCAGAAGGTAAGGAACATTTCGAGGAGCTCCTCTCGCAGACGGGCCCCGACGCGTACGAGGACGAGCACTTCGCCGCTCGCTTCGCGTTCTTCGGGCAGACGTCACGCGACGTACGCGTGCGCGTACTCGAGGGCCGCCGCAGTCGGCTGGAGGAGCGCCTGGAGAAGATGCGCGCCTCCCTGGCGCGCACCCGGGAGCGCCTCGACGACTACACGCTTGAGCTCCAGCGCCACGGAATGGAGTCCGTGGAGCGCGAAGTGCGCTGGCTGAACGAGCTCATCGAGAGCGAGCGAGCCGGACGGGACCTCAAGGGGTCCTCCTCCGAAGGCTCCGCTCAGCAGAACAGCACATCTGGGGAGTCGGGCGGCCTGCCCCGGTACCGGGGGGGCACCCCCGGTCCGGATCCGTCCGATGACACTGCCACGTGAGGCCCATTCGGGGTTTCACCAAGTACACAAACAGGGAGCAACCGGAATGGGTTCGGTTCGCGTAGCCATCGTCGGCGTGGGCAACTGCGCCGCCTCGCTGGTGCAGGGCGTCGAGTACTACAAGGACGCCGACCCGGCGTCCAAGGTCCCCGGCCTGATGCACGTTCAGTTCGGCGACTACCACGTCGGTGACGTCGAGTTCGTCGCCGCCTTCGACGTCGACGCGAAGAAGGTCGGCCTCGACCTCTCCGACGCCATCGGTGCCAGCGAGAACAACACCATCAAGATCTGCGACGTCCCGAACAAGGGCGTCACGGTCCAGCGCGGCCACACCCTCGACGGTCTCGGTAAGTACTACCGCATGACCATCGAGGAGTCCGCCGAGGCCCCGGTCGACATCGTCCAGATCCTCAAGGACAAGCAGGTCGACGTCCTCGTCTGCTACCTGCCCGTCGGTTCCGAGGACGCGGCGAAGTTCTACGCGCAGTGCGCCATCGACGCCAAGGTCGCCTTCGTCAACGCTCTTCCGGTCTTCATCGCCGGCACCAAGGAGTGGGCGGACAAGTTCACCGAGGCGGGCGTCCCGATCGTCGGCGACGACATCAAGTCTCAGGTCGGCGCCACCATCACGCACCGCGTGATGGCGAAGCTGTTCGAGGACCGCGGTGTCCGTCTTGAGCGCACCATGCAGCTCAACGTCGGCGGCAACATGGACTTCAAGAACATGCTGGAGCGCGACCGCCTCGAGTCCAAGAAGATCTCGAAGACGCAGGCCGTCACCTCGCAGATCCCGGACCGCGAGCTGGGCGAGAAGAACGTCCACATCGGCCCGTCGGACTACGTGCAGTGGCTGGACGACCGCAAGTGGGCGTACGTCCGCCTTGAGGGCCGCGCGTTCGGCGACGTCCCGCTGAACCTGGAGTACAAGCTCGAGGTCTGGGACTCCCCGAACTCCGCGGGTGTCATCATCGACGCCGTGCGCGCCGCGAAGATCGCCAAGGACCGCGGCATCGGCGGCCCGATCCTCTCCGCGTCGAGCTACTTCATGAAGTCCCCGCCGGTGCAGTACTTCGACGACGAGGCGTACGCGAACGTCGAGAAGTTCATCAAGGGCGAGGTCGAGCGCTAAAGCACACCTTGGTGAGCGCTGTTGAGGGTCCTCGGGCATTCCGCCCGGGGACCCTCCTCGTATGTGAGGCTGTCCGCCATGGCTGTCGTGCGTGACCTGCGCGTTCTCCTGCGCTTCCAGGGGTTCCGGCAACTGCTCGGCGTACGGCTGCTGTCCCAGGGCGCCGACGGCGTCTATCAGGTCGCGCTCGCCACCTACGTCGTCTTCTCCCCGGAGAAGCAGACCTCGGCGGCCTCCATCGCCTCCGCGATGGCGGTTCTCCTGCTGCCGTACTCCCTCGTCGGCCCCTTCGCGGGCGTCCTGCTGGACCGCTGGCGACGCCGCCAGGTCTTTCTGTACGGCAACCTGCTGCGCGCCGGGCTGGCGTGCGCGACGGCCGTCCTGATGGTCGCTCACGTACCCGACTGGCTCTTCTACGTGTCCGCGCTGTGCGTCACCGCGATCAACAGGTTCGTCCTGTCGGGCCTCTCGGCCTCGCTGCCGCGCGTTGTCGATGCGGAGCGCCTCGTCATCGCCAACTCCCTGTCACCCACCGCCGGAACGCTCGCCGCGACCGCGGGCGCGGGCCTCGCCTTCGTCGTCCGGATCGTCGCCGCCGACTCCGACGCCGCCGTGGTGCTGCTGGGGGCCTCGCTGTACCTGGCCTCGGCGCTCGTGTCGCTGCGCATCGCTCCGCAACTGCTCGGGCCCGACCTGGAGTTGGTGCAGCAGCGCCTCGCCACGGCGTTCGCCGGCACCGCACGTGACCTCGCGGCGGGTGTGCGCCACCTGGCCGAGCCCACGCGGCGCGAGGCGGCCTGGGCGCTCATGGCGATGACGCTGATGCGCTTCTGCTACGGCGCCGTGACGGTCATGGTGCTGATGCTCTGCCGATACGCCTGGTCGCACGACTCGGACGGCGGACTCGCCCTGCTGGGACTGGCCGTGGGCATCTCCGGGGCGGGATTCTTCGCCGCGGCCGTGGTGACTCCCTGGGCGGCGGGGCGGCTCGGCCGCGGCAGCTGGATCGCCGTGTGCGCCGGTGCCGCCGCGGTCCTGGAACCCGCGCTCGGCCTCCCGTTCGCGCCGGCACCGATGCTGGCCGCGGCCTTCGTCCTCGGAGTGACCACCCAGGGCTCGAAGATCGCCACGGACACGATCGTGCAGTCCTCGGTCGACGACGGCTTCCGCGGCCGGATCTTCTCCGTTTACGACGTGCTCTTCAACGTCGCCTTTGTCGGAGCGGCCGCGGTAGCCGCCCTGATGCTGCCTCCTGACGGGCGGTCGGCTGCCCTGGTGGTCACGGCGGCCGTTATCTACGCGTCAATTGCTGGCGCTATGGCCCGCTTTGAACTTCAGTAAGTGTCACATCAGTGCCACAGAGCCCCACCGGGCTTCGTGGTTGTCACAGCGGCCCGATAGCTTACGTGCGTCTTATTCGCGTCACGCGCTTACGCTTCTAGGGGGACCCCCAAGTGACTACTCCGCCGCCCCAGGGCCAGAACCCGTTCGCTCAGGGCCAGCAGCCCTACGGCCAGGCGCCCCAGGGTCAGGCCCCGTACGGCCAGCCGCCCCAGGGCCAGGCTCCGTACGGCCAGCAGCCGCCGCAGGGGTACCCGCAGCAGCCCGGCCAGCCCGGCTTCCCGCAGCAGGGCTCCCCGTACATGGGCCAGGGCGCCCCGGTCCCTCCGCCGCCGAGCCGCCGCCCCAAGTTCAAGACGATCAAGAACGTCGTCATCGTCGTGGTAGCCCTCGGCGCGGTCCTCTTCGGCTGGATAGCGAGCCGTGATGACGCCGACACCGCGAAGGTCGGCGACTGCATGAGCATCGGCAACCCGGACAGCACCACCGACCCGGACCTCGAGGTCGTCGACTGCAGCAGCTCGAAGGCCAAGTACAAGGTCGAGCAGAAGAAGGACGGCAGCAGCGCCAGCTGTGACCGCACCAAGTACGCCGAGTACAGCGAGAGCGGTGACGGCAGCAACTTCACCCTCTGCCTTTCGCCGTACTCCGCCAAGTAAGGCCCGCACTGACGCCCAAGGGGCGGTGTTTCACGTGAAACCGTGAAACACCGCCCCTTGGCACATGTCGAGCCAGGACCGCCCAGTGTCATGTTTCACGTGAAACATGGCGCCGAACCGTTGCGCGTGAGCCCTGTTCGCCGGCCTCGCTTGTCAGCCCTGCGGCGAACCGTCCCCCTGCGAGGCCCACCACTCCTTGAGTGCCGCCACCGCCGCGTCGTGCTCCATCGGGCCGTTCTCCAGGCGGAGCTCCAGCAGGAACTTGTACGCCTGGCCGATGGCGGGGCCCGGGCGTACGCCGAGGATTTCCATGATCTGGTTGCCGTCGAGGTCGGGCCTGATGGCGTCCAGCTCTTCCTGCTCCTGGAGCTGAGCGATGCGCTCCTCCAGCCCGTCGTATGCGCGCGAGAGTGCGGTCGCCCTGCGCTTGTTGCGCGTGGTGCAGTCGGAGCGGGTCAGCTTGTGCAGGCGGTCGAGGAGCGGGCCCGCGTCCCGTACATAGCGGCGGACCGCGGAGTCCGTCCACTCGCCCGTGCCGTACCCGTGGAATCGCAGGTGGAGTTCGACCAGCTGTGAGACGTCCTTCACCAGCTCGTTGGAGTACTTGAGCGCCGTCATCCGCTTCTTGGTCATCTTGGCGCCCACCACCTCGTGATGGTGGAAGGAGACCCGGCCGTCGTCCTCGAAGCGGCGCGTCCGCGGCTTGCCGATGTCGTGCAGCAGCGCGGCAAGCCGGAGGACCAGGTCGGGGCCGTTCTCCTCCAGCTCGATCGCCTGCTCCAGAACGATCAGGGTGTGCTCGTACACGTCCTTGTGCCGGTGGTGCTCGTCACGCTCCAGCCTCAGTGCGGGAAGCTCGGGCAGGACATGGTCGGCGAGACCGGTGTCCACCAGCAATGTCAGGCCCTTGCGGGGGTGCGGGGAGAGGATCAGCTTGTTCAGCTCGTCCCGCACCCGCTCCGCCGAGACGATCTCGATACGTCCTGCCATGTCCGTCATCGCACCGACGACCTCGGGGGCCACCTCGAAGTCGAGCTGCGCGGCGAAGCGCGCGGCCCGCATCATCCTCAGCGGATCGTCGGAGAAGGACTCCTCGGGAGTGCCCGGAGTGCGCAGAACGCGAGCGTCCAGGTCGTCCAGGCCGCCGTAGGGGTCGATGAAGTCCTTCTCCGGAAGCGCCACTGCCATGGCGTTCACGGTGAAGTCACGGCGCACGAGATCCTGCTCGATGGAGTCCCCGTAGGACACCTCGGGCTTGCGCGAGGTCCGGTCGTACGCCTCGGAGCGGTACGTGGTCACCTCGATCAGGTAGCCGTCCTTCTGCGCCCCGACCGTGCCGAACGCGATCCCGACCTCCCAGACGGAGTCCGCCCAGGGCCGCACGATCTTCAGTACGTCCTCGGGACGGGCGTCAGTGGTGAAGTCCAGATCGTTGCCGAGCCGGCCGAGGAGCGCGTCCCGGACCGAGCCGCCGACGAGAGCGAGCGAGAACCCTGCCTCCTGAAAGCGGCGGGCGAGGTCGTCGGCGACAGGGGACACCCGCAGCAGTTCACTCACCGCGCGGCGCTGCACCTGACTCAGGGCACTGAGGTTGTCTTCGTTGGCGTTCGGCACAACAGAAAAGGGTACGTGGCCCGGACCGTCACGGGCGCCTCCATTAAACGTGCACAGAGACCCCGGCGATCCCCGCCCGGGCGCTCCCCTTGATACATGCACATACAGGACACCCCGCCGGCGTCCCCTGATCTTGTGGAGCAGTCCGCGGCACTTACCCTCGGCGCGCATCGTTACCATGCGTGGACGCACATTCCGACGACCACTGAACGACGACGAGGGACGGGCGAGCGCGTGGCCGAGGCGGCAGACTTCCAGGGGATGACTCCCTCACCTGCCCGCCGCTGGCTGCGGCGCACCGGGGCACTGCTCGCCGGTGCGCCATTGCTGGCCGGACTGCTCCAGCTGCCCGCCGCCGCGTCCGCGTCCGCCGCGGTGACGGCCTCCCCGGCCGAGGCCGCGAGCTCCGGCACGGTCGGCGTCTCCCTCGACTCGGTCAGCCCCAGCGCTCCCACGGACGGCGATACCGTCACTCTCGCCGGGACGGTCACCAACAACGGCAAGCAGACGGTCACGGCAGCCCAGGTGGACGTGCGCGTGGGCCCGTCCATGAGCGGCCGCAGCAGCATCGACACCGTCGCCAGGCGCGGCGTCTACCAGTCGGGCCTGGACGGGCTTCCGGTCGGCGGCAAGTACGTCAAGAAGTTCTCCAGGCTCGCCACGGGTGTCTCGCAGCCCTTCAGCATCTCGGTCCCGGTCAAGGAGCTCGACCTGAGCTCCGACGGGGTCTACCAGCTCGGCGTCTCCCTCACGGGTCAGACCGCCGCCGAGCCGTGGTCCCACGTCCTCGGCATCCAGCGGACGTTCCTGCCGTACCAGTCCGACGAGGCCGACACCACGACGAAGACGACGTACCTCTGGCCGCTGATCTCCACGGTCCACCTCAGGGCGGAGACCGGTTCGGACGCGCAGCAGACACCCGTCTTCCAGAACGACGACCTGGCCAAGGAGATCGCCCCCGGCGGGCGGCTTGAACAGCTCCTGTCGCTGGGCAGCGATCTCGACGTGACCTGGGTGCTCGACCCTGACCTGCTGGCCTCCGTCGACGCGATGACGAAGAGCTACCGGATCCAGGTCGACGCCGACCACACCAAGGCGGGCACGAACCAGGCGGTGGCCAAGGCGTGGCTCGACAAGCTCGAGAACACCGTCGAGGGCAAGGAGATCGTCGCACTGCCCTTTGCCGACCCCGACCTCGCGTCGTTGGCCCACAACGGCGTCACCGGTTCCCTGAGCCACCTCAAGGACGCCACCGACGTGGCCTCCAGCACAGTGGAGACGATCCTTCATGCGAAGGCCGCCACCGACTTCGCCTGGCCCGTGGAAGGGGCCGTCGATCCGCTGATCGTCAAGGTCGCCACCTCGGCCGGCGCCGACAAGGTGATCGCCCGCAGTGACAGCCTGCGCGAGACCGGTGGGCTGTCCTACACACCCACCGCCGCCCGCCCCATCGGCGGCGGCACCACCGCCTTGGTCTCCGACTCCCGGCTGTCGACCGTCTTCCAGGGCGACATGACGACGGCCGGCGGCTCCACGCTCGCCGTGCAGGAGTTCCTCGCGCAGAGCCTGATGATCAACCTTCAGGAGCCGGACAAGCAGCGCAGCATCGTGGTCGCCCCGCAGCGCATGCCGTCCGCGAGCCAGGCGCAGGCCATGGCCGCGGCCCTGACGGCCCTCCAGGGCGGGAACTGGTCGCAGTACCAGGGCCTGTCCGCCGCGGCCAAGGCCAAGCCGGACGCGGGCGCCACCACGAGGGTGCCCGCCAAGTCCGCCTACCCCTCCTCGCTGCGCAAGCAGGAGCTGCCGCAGTCGGCCTTCCAGCGCATCGAAGAAACCCAGGGCAAGCTCAACACCTTCCAGATGATCCTCACGGACAAGTCCCGCGTGGTGACTCCCTTCGGGCGGGCCATAGACCGCGGGATGTCCACGTCCTGGCGCGGCCGCGCCGCGGCGGGGGCGACCTTCCGCACGGGCGTGGAGAAGTACCTCGAACAGCTGACCAGTCTGGTCGGGCTGATCGATAAATCCGACGCGAAGCTCTCGGGCCGCAGCGCCACGATCCCCGTGACCGTGAAGAACAACCTCGTACAGGGCGTCGACCGCCTTGTGCTGCGCCTCACCTCGCAGCAGCCCAAACGCCTGAAGATCGGCGAAGGCCGCTACGACGAGCAGCCCATCCAGGTCTCGGGCGAGCACAGCCAGTCGGTGAAGTTCACCACTTCGGCCAACGCCAACGGTCCCGTGACGGTGGTCGCCCAGCTGTACACGCAGGACGGCCAGAAGTACGGCCCCGAGGTCACCTTCGAGGTGAAGGTCACCGAGATCACCCCCACCGTGATGCTGGTCATCGGCGGCGGCGTCCTGCTGCTCGTGCTCGCCGGATTCCGGATGTACACGCAGCGCAAGCGCGCAGCCGCCCGGCAGGCCGCGGAAGAAGCAGAGGACACGGAGGACGGTCCCGAGGGCGCGGGCGTGAACAAGGACGCCGACGGCGCCGTAGACACCGAAAACGCCGAAAGCTCCGAGGACGACTCACCAGAGGAGTCCACGGATTCCGAGGCGGAGGACCCGGAGCACCCGAGTGACCCGACACCGGACACCGCACCGGAAAGCGCCGGCCCGTCCGGCACGGGTGAGAGAGTGGACCGTTGAGCGATGTCGTGGCCGGTGGGCCCGGGGACGATGAGGTGGGGTAACCATGAACGCGCCGTACGACGGTGACCGCGGGCAGGGCGCCACGGGCAGCTCGGGCTACCCCGAGGGCCCGCTGCCCGAGCCCGGCCAGGTGCCACCGGGGCCGCCCGCGGACATGTACCTCCAGGACGCCTACGACCAGGATCCCTACCGGGGGCAGGACCTCTCCGCCCAGGACCCGGTCGCCGAGGCGCTCTACGACCGCGCCGCGCACCCCCCGCCCCCGCCCGGCACCTACCAGCCGCAGCCGCCGCTCTACGCCCAGCCGCCCACGTCGCAGTACGCCCCCGATCCCCGGGTCTGGGCGCAGACGCCCCCGCCGGAGCCGGCCGGCCCGACGCGACACCTTCCCTACGGCGACGACGCGCGCACGACCCAGTACGTGGGCGTCGACGACCTGGTCACCCAGGCCGGCGAGGAGCGCCACGAACCCGACGCCTTCGCACATCTCTTCCGCGACCAGCAGCAGGGCGGCGGCCGTCCGCCCACGGGCCCGTCGGTCCCCGGCCCCTCCCAGGCGCCGTCCCCGGGCTACGGCCAGACGGGACCGCCTCCCGAACCGATGTCCGACCAGACGATGCAGCTCACCCCCACAGTCGCACCGGCGCCCGCGGCCGCCCCGAAGAAGGCCGGGGGCCGCGCGTCGGGGCTGCTGAAGTCGAGCGCGGTGATGGCGGCGGGCACGCTGGTGTCCCGGCTGACCGGGTTCGTCCGGACCATGATCATCACAGCGGCCCTGGGCGCCGCGACCCTCGGTGACGTCTGGGGCGTTGCCTACACGCTGCCGACGATGATCTACATCCTGACCGTCGGCGGCGGCCTCAACTCCGTGTTCGTACCGCAGCTGGTGCGGTCCATGAAGGAGGACGAGGACGGCGGTGAGGCCTACGCCAACCGCCTGCTGACCCTCGTCATGGTCGCCCTCGGCGTGATCGTCACGATCGTCGTCTTCGCGGCGCCCCTGCTGATCCAGTTGATGTCGCATGCCATCGCCAGCGACCCCCCGGCGAACAACGTCGCCGTCACCTTCGCCCGCTACTGCCTGCCCACGATCTTCTTCATGGGCATCCACGTGGTGATGGGACAGATCCTCAACGCCCGCGGGAAGTTCGGCGCGATGATGTGGACTCCGGTCCTCAACAACATCGTCATGATCGCCACCTTCGGTCTGTTCCTCTGGGTCTATGGGACCGCCGCGGACTCCGGCATGACGGTGCACAACATCCCGGCCGACGGAATCCGTCTCCTCGGCATCGGAACGCTGCTCGGACTGGTCGTACAGGCCGTGGCGATGGTTCCGTACCTGCGAGAGACCGGCTTCCGTTTCCGACTGCGCTTCGACTGGAGAGGGCACGGACTCGGCAAGGCCGTAGCGCTGGCCAAGTGGACCGTGCTCTTCGTCCTCGCCAACCAGGCAGGTGTCCTCGTCGTCACCCAGCTCGCGACGGCAGCGGGCAAGGCCTCCGGCAAGAGCGGCACGGGCATCCTGGCCTACTCCAACGCACAGCTCATCTGGGGCATGCCGCAGGCGATCATCACCGTTTCGGTCATGGCCGCGATGCTGCCCCGGATCTCGCGCGCGGCCCATGACGGCGACCCGGGCGCGGTCCGCGACGACATCTCGCAAGGCCTGCGTACCTCGGCCGTCGCGATCGTTCCGGTGGCCTTCATGTTCGTGGCCCTCGGCATCCCGATGTGCACCCTGCTCTTCGGCTCCAGCGGCATCGGATCCGCGCAGTCCCAGGGTTATGTCCTGATGGCCTTCGGCCTCGGCCTGATCCCTTTCTCCGTGCAGTACGTCGTCCTGCGCGGCTTCTACGCCTATGAGGACACCCGCACCCCCTTCTACAACACGGTCATCGTGGCCGCGGTCAACGCGGCGGCTTCGGCCGTGTGCTACGTGATCCTTCCCGCACAGTGGGCGGTCGTCGGCATGGCCGGGTCGTACGGGCTGGCCTACGCCGTGGGCGTCGGAGTGGCCTGGCAGCGGCTGCGCAAGCGGCTCGGCGGCGATCTGGACGGGACGCGCGTACTGCGGACGTACGCGCGGCTCTGCCTCGCGGCCATCCCTGGCGCCTTGGTGGGCGGCGCGGTCGGTTTCGCCATCACCCGGGCGCTCGGACACGGAGCGCTCGGCTCGATCGCGGCACTGCTGATCGGCTCGATCGCCCTGCTCGGTGTCTTCTACATCGCCGCACGCAAAATGCGCATCGAGGAACTCAACTCAATGGTCGGAATGGTCCGCGGGCGCCTGGGGCGCTGAGGCGGGGGTAGGCGCACAACCATCGTCCGCCGCCGTGTGTCGTGCATAGCGCCGGACTGTGGGCACAATTGGGTTCGGCGTCGGACAGCTTGCAACGGATGGGGAGGCAGGGAACGACGGTGGCGGAACGGAGCACGGCTGCCGTCGACGTGGCAGACAACAGCGGTGACAAGCCGCTGACCGCCAAGGCGGACCAGTCCACGGCCGACGGGGTGGCCCAGAACCGGGAGCGGGACACGGAGAGCTCGGCGAGCGAAGAGGCACAGGGGAGCGGCGGCACCGAGGGTCCGGGGAGGACCACACCGCCCGAACTGCACAGCGGCCACAAGCTCGCCAGACGCTACCGACTCGAAGAATGCGTCACCCGGCTGGACGGTTTCAGCAGTTGGCGCGCGGTGGACGAGAAACTCCGCCGTGCCGTCGGCGTGCATCTGCTGCCCGCCGACCATCCACGGGCCCGCTCGGTACTGGCGGCGGCCCGTTCCTCCGCCCTGCTGGGCGACCCCCGCTTCGTGCAGGTCCTGGACGCGGTCGAGGAGAACGACCTCGTCTACGTGGTCCACGAATGGCTGCCGGACGCCACTGAACTCACGGCCCTCCTGGTCTCGGGCCCGCTGGAGGTGCACGACGCCTACCAGATGGTCACCCAGGTCTCGCAGGCGATGACCGCCGCGCACCGCGAGGGGCTCGCCCACCTCCGGCTGACGCCCGGTGCCGTACTGCGGACCTCGTCCGGCCAGTGGCGCATCCGCGGTCTCGCCGTGAACGCCGCGCTGCGCGGCATCAGTTCGGACACCCCGCAGCGCACCGACACGGAGGCGATCGGCGCGCTCCTGTACGCCGCGCTCACCCAGCGCTGGCCGTACGAGAACGACGCCTACGGTCTGTCGGGGCTGCCCAAGGGTGTTGGCCTCATCGCCCCCGACCAGGTGCGTGCCGGTGTGCACCGCGGCCTGTCGGAGCTTGCGATGCGCGCGCTCGTCAACGACGGCGCGACCGCCTCCCGCCAGGAACCGCCGTGCACCACTCCGGAGGAGCTGGGCAGGGCGATCAGCGAGATGCCCCGCATCCGCCCGCCGGAGCCCGCGTTCACCGCTCCTCCGGAGTACCAGCGCACGACGTACCAGCAGGGCACGTACGGCCGCCAGGCGCCGCGTCCCGGGGCCACCCAGCCCCTGCCCGCTCCACCGCCCCCGCTGCAGAGCCGTACCGGAAGAGCCCTCAAGTGGGCCGTCTCCGCGCTGCTCATCGCCGCGCTGGGCCTCGGCAGCTGGCAGCTCGCGGACGCGCTCATGGACCGCAGCGACAAGAACGACGACACGGGCAACACCCAGACCACGGACGGCAACGACAAGAACGGCGACAAGACGAAGCCGGTCAAGCCGATCACGATCCAGGGGGCTCAGGAGTACGTGGCCGAGGGCGACGCCCAGCATCCCGGTGACGTGAACAAGACGTACGACGACAGCACTTCGACGGGCTGGCGGACCAACAGCTACAAAGACGGCCCGAAGATACTGATCAAGCCTGGCGTCGGCATCGTCTACGACCTCGGCTCCGCCCAGAAGGTGTCGGCCGCGACGCTCTCGCTGCGGTACGTCGGAGATCACACGACGATCGGCCTCTACGCGACCGACTCACTGAGCTCGTCCACACCGCTGAGCTCCATGAAGGAACTCGGAACGGTGACGACGAGCGGCACCTCCGCGAAGGTGACGGCCGGCAAGCCGGTGAAGACTCGCTACGTGCTGGTGTGGCTGACGGCGATGCCGCTCTCGGGGGCCGACTCGGCCAACTACAGCTACGCCGGCTACAAGCAGGCCATCACGAACGTGAAGTTCACCGGCTGACGCTCGGCAGCTGAAGGGGAGGGGGTCCGATGGCCGATGAAGCCGATTACGGCGAAGCAAGCGATCAGGACCTCCTCGCCCGCCATGTGGAGGGCGACCCGGAGGCGTTCGGTGAGCTTGTGCGGCGACACCGCGACCGGTTGTGGGCGGTGGCCCTGCGGACGCTGGGAGACCGTGAGGAGGCCGCTGACGCCGTTCAGGACGCCCTCGTCTCCGCCTACCGGGCCGCTCACACCTTCCGCGGCCAGTCGGCTGTCACCACCTGGCTGCACCGCATCACCGTGAACGCCTGCCTGGACCGTGCCCGCAAGGCCGCGTCCAGGAAGACGTCCCCCGTCGACGACACCGAACGTCTTGAGCAACTCCTCGAACCGCACGAGTCGGCCTCGGCTCCGGCCGAGCGCAACGACCTGCACCGCGAACTGCTCAAGGCGCTGGGCACTCTCCCGCCCGACCAGCGCGCCGCCCTCGTTCTGGTGGACATGCAGGGGTACCCCGTGGCGGAAGCCGCGCAGCTCCTCGACGTGCCCACCGGCACGGTGAAAAGCCGCTGCGCAAGAGGCAGAGCCAGACTGCTCCCCTTGCTCACCCACCTCCGTACGGACAATGGAAAAGGCGAGAGCAAGAAGTCGGGCGGCGGAAGGAACCGGACGCAGGGGACATCCGTCCCACCGGCAGCGGGACCGCAGGACGGCGGCCCCCACGATGCAGGGCCAAGCGATTCAGCTGCTGTGAAGGGCGGAGGTGGGCGAGCGTGACATCCACGACGGACACGGCCGGGCACCCGGACGTCGCGGAGATCTCCGACCTCACCGAGGGTCTCCTGCCGCCCTCCCGCTCTGCCGACGTACGACAGCATCTCGACGGCTGCGATCTCTGTGCCGACGTGTACGAGTCGCTGGAGGAGATCCGCGGTCTGCTCGGCACGCTGCCGGGCCCGACGCGCATGCCCGACGACGTGGCCGGTCGTATCGATGCCGCCCTGGCCGCGGAAGCGCTGCTGAACGCCACGGTGCCCGCCCACGGATCCGAGGCGAGGGAAGACCGGGCGAGTGTTTCACGTGAAACATCTGCTGACGGGGTCTCGCTCGGCCCGGCAGACCCGGCCTCCTCGTCTTCTCCCGCTTCCTCTTCTTCCACTTCGGCAGAACGGCCTTCGGGACATCCTCGCGGTACCACTGGCCCCGGCCGCCCCCAGCGAGTACGCCGAGGGCGTCGGCGGGTGGCAGTTCTCGGTACGGCGTTCACCGCTGCCGCGCTGGGGCTCGGCGCGCTGCTCCTGCAGACGATGAGCGACGACACTCCGGGCAAACCCTCGAAGACGTCGGCGCAGCAGCCCGGCTCGAAGGTGATGTTCTCCGAGGGGAAGCTGGGGACCCAGGTCGGGGATCTCCTGGCCAAGGGCAAGAACACCCGCTCCGGAACGGCCAAGCCCTGGGGCATCAAGTCCCACGACACCGGAGCCGAGTCCAACGGAGTCGACACTCTGAACACACCTGCTGTGCAGGTCCCCGAATGCGTCCAGCAGGGGATCAACAGCAACGCGGCGGTCCTCGCCGCCGAGAAGGGCACATACAAGGGGACGAGCGCCTATCTCGTGGTGCTGCCGGACGAGTCCGACAACGCCCGGGTCACCGCCTACGTCGTCGACGCCACCTGCACGAAGCAGGCTACGGCCGCCCCCGGCAAGGTTCTGCTGACGCGCTCGTACCCCCGCTCCTGACCACCTCGGCGGCAGAGGGGCTCTGTCCCAGGCGCCGCATGGCGTCTCTGTGCGATGTCACGTCTCCGTGTGCCCGGACACACCGGGAATGCGCGCCCCTTAGGATCCGTTGGGTGGGGTGAGAGTTCTGAGAGAGGCTCCCACCAGAAGTACTCAGCAGTCTCCAGAGACGAGGAATCAACCCGTGAGCGACGTCCGTAACGTGATCATCATCGGCTCCGGGCCCGCCGGCTACACGGCGGCGCTCTACACCGCGCGCGCGTCGCTGAAGCCGCTGGTGTTCGAGGGCGCCGTCACCGCAGGCGGCGCGCTGATGAACACCACCGAGGTGGAGAACTTCCCCGGTTTCCAGGACGGCATCATGGGCCCCGAGCTCATGGACAACATGCGCGCCCAGGCCGAGCGCTTCGGCGCCGAGCTGATTCCGGACGACGTCGTCGCCGTCGACCTGACGGGTGAGATCAAGACCGTCACGGACACCGCGGGCACCGTGCACCGCGCCAAGGCCGTCATCATCACGACGGGCTCGCAGCACCGCAAGCTGGGCCTGCCCAACGAGGACGCTCTCTCCGGGCGAGGCGTCTCGTGGTGTGCCACGTGCGACGGCTTCTTCTTCAAGGACCAGGACATCGCTGTGATCGGCGGTGGCGACACCGCGATGGAGGAGGCGACCTTCCTCTCCCGCTTCGCCAAGTCCGTGACGATCGTCCACCGCCGCGACACCCTCCGCGCGTCCAAGGCGATGCAGGAGCGGGCGTTCGCCGACCCGAAGATCAAGTTCGTCTGGGACAGCGAGGTCGCCGAGATCGAGGGCGACCCGAAGCTCTCCGGTCTGAAGCTGCGCAATCTGAAGACGGGCGAGATCTCCGAGCTGCCGGTGACCGGTCTGTTCATCGCGATCGGCCACGACCCGCGCACCGAGCTCTTCAAGGGCCAGCTCGACCTGGACGACGAGGGCTACCTGAAGGTCCAGGCGCCCTCGACCCGGACGAATCTGACCGGTGTCTTCGGTGCCGGTGACGTCGTCGACCACACATACCGCCAGGCGATCACGGCGGCCGGTACCGGCTGTTCCTCCGCCCTGGACGCCGAGCGCTTCCTCGCCGCTCTCGCGGACGGCGAGGCCGCCGCGGAGCCCGAGAAGACCACTGTCTGACCCCCGACCGCCTCACCGCACCAACCAGTTAAGGAGCCCGCCGTGGCCGGCACCCTGAAGAACGTGACTGACGACTCCTTCGAGCAGGACGTCCTCAAGAGCGACAAGCCCGTCCTGGTGGACTTCTGGGCCGCCTGGTGCGGCCCGTGCCGCCAGATCGCGCCGTCGCTTGAGGCGATCGCCGCCGAGTACGGCGACAAGATCGAGGTCGTCAAGCTGAACATCGACGAGAACCCGGGCATCGCCGCCAAGTACGGCGTCATGTCCATCCCGACCCTGAACGTCTACCAGGGTGGCGAGGTCGCCAAGACCATCGTCGGTGCCAAGCCCAAGGCCGCGCTCGTGCGGGACCTCGAGGACTTCATCGCCGAGTAGTCGGCATCGCCGCCGTACAGGCGGCACCGTTTCACGGACACCGCGATGTTTCACGTGAAACACGAATGGGCCAGCCCGGAAGGGCTGGCCCATTCGCTTGTCCAGGTGCGTTTCCGACAGACGGGCCGACTACAGACTCGCCGACTAGAGCGGCCGCAGAGCAGGCTCCTTCTGTACGGCGCCCAGGAGCCGGTCGAGGGCCATCTCCACGTCTTCCTTCCAGGAAAGCGTCGAGCGGAGCTCCAGGCGCAGCCGTGGGTGCACCGGGTGGGGCCGAACCGTCTTGAAGCCGACCGCCAGCAGATGGTCGGCCGGCAAGAGGCACGCCGCTTCCTTCCACCGGGCGTCACCGAAGGCCTCGATCGCCTTGAAGCCCCTGCGCAGCAGGTCCTTGGCGACCGTCTGAACCATCACCCGGCCAAGCCCCTGACCTTGATAGCCCGGCATGATGAAGGCCGTCATCAGTTGGACCGCGTCAGGCGACACCGGACTCGTGGGGAACGCCGTGGAGCGGGGGACATAAGCGGGGGGTGCGTACAGCACGAACCCCACCGGCACGTCGTCGACGTAGACGACACGTCCACAGGATCCCCAGTCCAGCAGGACGGCGGAGATCCACGCCTCTTTCTCCAGCGTGGACGTGCCTGCTTTTATCGCGGCTTCACCGCTGACTGGGTCCAGTTCCCAAAAGACGCACGAGCGGCAGCGTTTGGGAAGGTCCGGAAGGTTGTCCAGCGTGAGCGGTACGAGCCGACGCCCCATGAAGGCTGTTCCTCGCTTCCTTCGCCCGCCGCGTCGCGGGCGGCTGTCAGAGCGCTCCGCTCCCTGAGCAGGCTGCCGACGAATCCGCCGACCGCCCCCAGCCCCAGGCCTGCGGTCACCAGTCCTGTACGGGTCACGGTTTGCATGGCCCCCGCCTCCCCAATGAAGGTGTCGCCAGGTGGATGCGCCATACCCGACGGCATCGTATCCACGATGCGATTCCATCGATACCGTCAGAAAGCAAAGAGCGGACCGTGTTCCGGTACACACCGGACACGATCCACTCTGATGCTCGGCCAAGCGCCTGGGCGCCCACCGCCTGAGGTCTGATGCCAGAGGCTCAGGCCTCCGACTCCGGCTCCTCGGAGTCGTCGTCGAAGAGACCCTTCTGAAGGACCGGTCCCTCCCCCGGGGCCAGGGAGCCGAGGATCCGCTCCAGGTCCTCCATCGAGGCGAACTCGACGGTGATCTTGCCCTTCTTCTGCCCCAGATCGACCTTCACCCGTGTCTCGAAGCGGTCCGAGAGCCGGGTCGCGAGGTCACTCAGCGCCGGGGAGAGGCGGGTGCCGGCCCGGGGCCCCTTGGAACGCGGAGCGGTCTGCGGTCGCGACCCCATGAGGGTGACGATCTCTTCCACAGCCCGCACCGACAGCCCTTCGGCCACGATGCGGTGAGCCAGCCGGTCCTGCTCCTCCGAGTCGTCGACGGAGAGGAGAGCCCGCGCATGACCGGCGGAGAGGACTCCGGCAGCAACGCGGCGCTGCACAGCAGGCGAGAGCTTCAGCAGCCGCAGGGTGTTGGAGACCTGCGGGCGCGAGCGGCCGATGCGGTCCGCCAGCTGGTCGTGCGTGCAGTTGAAGTCCTTGAGCAACTGGTCGTAGGCGGCGGCCTCCTCCAGCGGGTTCAGCTGAGCGCGGTGCAGGTTCTCCAGCAGAGCGTCCAGGAGGAGCTTCTCGTCGTCCGTGGCCCGCACGATCGCCGGAATGGCATCGAGCCCCGCTTCACGACAGGCCCGGAAGCGCCGCTCGCCCATGATGAGCTCGTAGCGCGAGGGGCCCACCTGGCGGACGACGACGGGCTGGAGAAGCCCGACTTCCTTGATGGACGTGACGAGTTCGGCCAGAGCGTCCTCGTCGAACACCTCTCGGGGCTGCCGCGGGTTCGGCGTGATGAAGTCGAGAGGCAGCTCGGCGAAGTGAGCGCCGACGGGTGTCGCGGGCGCCTCCACGGAACCGAACTGCGACGGCACCTCTGTTTCACGTGAAACAGGCGGCAGGCCGGCCACCTTTGCCGCCGCCACCCCACGCTCCGCGGTGAGGACGGGCACTGCCGTCGGCGAGGTGGAAGCTCCGCCTACCGCCGCAGAAGCCGACTTCTCCGCTGTCGGGGCAGCCGGGATCAGTGCGCCGAGGCCACGGCCCAATCCTCGTCGTCGCTCGCTCACTGGATGCCCTCCACCATGTTCCGGTCGTTCTGTGCGCCCACGTGGGCATGTTGCGCTTCATACGCCACTCCAACTCCGCGGAGGGCGATTTCTCGTGCGGCCTCAAGATAGGAGAGGGCGCCGCTCGACCCCGGGTCGTAGGTCAGCACCGTCTGCCCGTAACTCGGTGCCTCCGAGATACGGACCGAGCGCGGAATGCTGGTCCGGAGCACCTCGTTGCCGAAGTGGCTGCGCACCTCGTCGGCGACCTGGGACGCCAGTCGCGTCCGGCCGTCGTACATGGTGAGCAGGATCGTCGAGACATGCAGGTCGGGGTTGAGATGTCCCCGGACCAGGTCGACGTTGCGCAGGAGCTGGCCCAGACCCTCCAGCGCGTAGTACTCGCACTGGATGGGGATGAGGACCTCTGCACCGGCGACCAGCGCGTTGACCGTCAGGAGGCCGAGCGACGGCGGGCAGTCGATGAGGATGTAGTCGAGCGGCTGCTCGTACGCCTGGATCGCCCGCTCCAGCCGGCTCTCTCGCGCCACCAGCGACACCAGCTCGATCTCCGCACCGGCGAGATCGATGGTGGCTGGGGCGCAGAAGAGACCTTCGACATCCGGGACCGGCTGGACGACTTCGGAAAGCGGCCTGCTGTCGATCAGCACGTCGTAGATGGAAGGGACTTCGGCGTGATGGTCGATCCCCAGCGCGGTGGAAGCGTTGCCCTGAGGGTCGAGGTCGATGACCAGGACACGGCCACCGTGCAGAGCGAGTGAGGCAGCAAGGTTGACCGTGGTCGTGGTCTTACCCACCCCGCCCTTCTGGTTGGCGACCACCATGACGCGGGTCTGCTCGGGCCGTGGCAGGCCCTCACCGGCGCGACCTAGCGCCTCGACCGCCAATTGGGCAGCACGACCGATGGGAGTGTCGTCCATAGGGGGCGGTGTTTCACGTGAAACATCCTCCCCCATCGACTCGGTACGGGGACCGGGGACCGGATCGGTCATCGGTCCCGCGATGTTGGCGTCGGACCGCAAGGATTCACTCTCCTCGACTTCAGGCTCGCAATGAACAGAGCCTCCCATGTCTTCGGGGTCGTGAACCAGCGAGGCCCGTTGTTCTGTGGAGAAATCCACCTCTGTGGACAACTCCGCGCCCTCTCCGAGTGAACCGAGAGGCTTCCGGTCGCGGGGTTCGGCCGCAGCCCGTCCGCGACTGATGATGCCATGCAGCAGTGAGCGACGTTTCACGTGAAACACGATGCATAGCGGCTGGCGCCGTCACCGCGCGACACTCCGAGATGCGTAGGTTTGGCAGCTTGTGTGGAGTACGGCTCGTCGTCAGGACGGATCAGCGGGAGTGACGAAAAACTCCCGGCTCGGTATCACCGAACCGGGAGTCCTCGCCAGAAGTTCGAGCCGGGAGTTCACGCACAAAGTCCACACAGGGGTTCGTGCAGAAAGCTCGCGCCAGGGTTCAAGGTCAGCGACGTCGGCGCGTCCGCCCCGTCCGGGCAGCCTTCGCCCGCTTCGCCGCGAAGCGCACCCCGCCGGGGCTCTCGCCGACCTCGACGCGCACCACCGTGGACAACGGGTCCACCACGCCCTCGCCGACGTGGAGGATGGATGTCCCCACCGCGCCGAGCTTGCTGAGTGCGGTGGCTGCGCTCTTGAGCTCCTCCTCGGCGGTGTCGCCCTTGAGCGCGAGCATCTCCCCGTACGGTCGCAGCAGCGGAATGCCCCAGGTCGCCAGCCTGTCGAGCGGGGCCACCGCCCGGGCCGTCACCACGTGGACCGGCTGCAGCTTGCCCATGACTTCCTCGGCGCGACCGCGGACGACCGTCACATGGTCGAGGCCGAGCAGCTCCACCACCTCGGTCAGGAAGTTGGTCCGTCGCAGCAGCGGCTCCAGCAGTGTGATCTTGATGTCGTCCCTGACGAGGGCCAGCGGGATGCCGGGCAGGCCGGCGCCCGAGCCGACGTCGCACACGGTCACGCCCTCCGGTACCACTTCCGAGAGCACCGCGCAGTTCAACAGGTGCCGCTCCCACAGGCGGGGCACTTCCCGTGGACCGATCAGACCGCGCTGCACGCCCGCCTCGGCGAGCAGCTCCGCGTATCGGACCGCGTCCGCGAAGCGATCGCCGAACACCTCACGCGCCTGCTCGGGCGCAGGGGGGAGCTCCGCTGCCTCCGTCACGGGGACCGTCCTTCCGTACCGCATAAGCGCACTGAGCGCTGATCACCAGGACTATCAGGTACTAGGTACTACCAGGCTGACAAAGTTCGGCCCCGTCTGCGCAACAGACGGGGCCGGTGGGACGTACGTACCGATCAGGCGGGAAGCACGACGACGAAGCGCTGCGGCTCCTCGCCCTCGGACTCGCTGCGCAGACCGGCGGCCTTGACCGCGTCGTGCACGACCTTGCGCTCGAAGGGCGTCATCGGGTTCATCTTCACCGGCTCACCGGTGCTCTTGACCTCGGCCGCGGCCTTGGCACCCAGCTCGGAGAGTTCCTCACGCTTCTTGGCGCGGTACCCGGCGATGTCCAGCATGAGCCGGCTGCGGTCTCCGGTCTCCCGGTGCACGGCAAGACGCGTGAGCTCCTGGAGGGCCTCCAGCACCTCGCCGTCACGGCCGACCAGCTTCTGCAGATCGCGTCCGCCGGCGTCGCTGATGATCGAGACGGCTGCGCGATCGGCCTCGACGTCCATGTCGATGTCGCCGTCGAGATCGGCGATGTCCAGCAGACCCTCGAGGTAGTCCGCCGCGATCTCGCCTTCCTGCTCCAGGCGGGACAGGGTGTCGCCCTCGGTGGCGGCGGAGGTGGTGCCTTCCGTCACGGGATGGACTCCTTCTTACTTCTTGGACGGGGACTTGGGCCGCTGCGGACCCTTGCGCTGTCCGGACTGGGCCTTGCTGCGGGTACCTGTGCCGGGCTTGCCGCCGCCCGCCGGCTTGGCGGCGGAGGGCTTGGCGTCCTCGGGCTCGTCGGACTTGGTCAGCGACGTCTTGGGCTCGGACTCACCCGCGGCCTTGGCCGTGGCGGACTGTCGCTGGGACTTCGTCTGCCGCTTGGGCTGCTGGCGCTTGGCAGCGCCGGGAGTCGCCGGAGTGCCGTCCTCCGTCTCCACGAGAGTCGCCGCCTCGCCCTTCACCACCGTGCCGTCGGCCTGAGCCACCAGGCCCGCCTTGGTCAGTGCGTTGATGAACTTGCGCTCGAACTCGTTGCGGTCACGGCCCTTGGCGACGATCGCCTTGACGATGGCCTTCTCACCTCGGCTGCGGGACTTGCCGTGGTGGGTGACGTGCTTCGTCAGGCGCTCCAGGTATGCGGCCTGCGCCTTGCTGCCCGGAGTCGGGTTGTTGCGGATGACGTACATCTGCTGACCCATGGTCCACACGTTGGTGGTCAGCCAGTAGACGAGGACACCGACCGGGAAGTTGATGCCGAAGACGGCGAACATGACCGGGAAGACGTACATCAGCATCTTCTGCTGCTGCATGAAGGGCGTCTTCACCGTGGTGTCGACGTTCTTCGTCATCAGCTGACGCTGGGTGTAGAACTGCGAACCCGACATCATCACGATCATGATCGCGGTGACGACCCGGACATCGGTGACCGTTGCGCCCAGTGCCTGGACGGTGGCGGAGCCGTCCTTGAACTTGGCGGCGAGCGGGGCACCGAAGATGTGCGCCTTACGGGCGCTGGCCAGGAGGGAGTCGTTGATGACCCCGATGGTCTTGCCCGTCGCGATGCCGTTGAGCACGTGGTACAGGGCGAAGAAGAACGGGGACTGCGCCAGGATGGGAAGGCACGAGGAGAGCGGGTTGGTACCCGTCTCCTTGTACAGCTTCATCATCTCTTCGGACTGGCGCTGCTTGTCGTTCTTGTAGCGCTCCTGGATCTTCTTCATCTCGGGCTGCAGGGTCTGCATCGCCCGGGTCGACTTGATCTGCTTCACGAAGAGCGGGATGAGGCAGATACGGATCAGGATCACCAGGGACACGATGGACAAGCCCCAGGCCCAGCCCGTGTCGGGACCGAAAATCTTCCCGTACACGGCGTGGAACTGGACGATGACCCAGGAAACGGGTGTCGTGATGAAGCTGAAGAGACTGGCAATCGTGTCCACTAATCAGGCTCCTTGAGCATGGGACGGAGTCTCGGCGGCCGGGCTCGAGGGTGTGGTGGCCTCGATGGCCGGTTCGGCGGCGGAGGGCCCGCCCTTGCGTGCGCGCCACGCGCCCCGCAGCATCTCGTGCCAACGCGGACGCTTGCGCGGCGGGACATGGTCCACGCCACCCAGCGACCACGGATTGCACCGAAGGATGCGCCAGGCGGTGAGTGCCGTTCCCTTGATGGCACCGTGCCGGTCGATGGCCTGGTAGCCGTAGTGAGAACACGACGGGTAGTACTTGCACACCGGCCCGAGCAGCGGGCTGATGGTCCACTGGTACAGCTTGATGAGAGCCAGCAGTGGGTACTTCATCGCGCGCCCCCTCCCAGCAGCCGCTGTAGGGCGGCATCCAGGTCTTGGGCCAGCTGTGCATGGTCGGCGTCGCCCGCACCGGGCAGCGCTCGTACGACTACCAGGCTACCGGGGGGCAACAGGGGCACTCGGTCACGCATCAAATGGCGAAGCTGACGCTTCACCCTGGTGCGTACGACCGCCCCACCTACTGCCTTGCTCACGACGAAACCCGCACGCGTCGGGGGAGCGCTCTCCCCAGGCGCGTGCGGGTCCGTTGCACCGCTACGTAGATGGACGACAAGAAGCGGGCGTCCGGCCCGGCGTCCTCGGCGTACCGCGGTCGCGAAGTCCTCGCGCCGCCTCAGCCGATGCTCGGTAGGCAGCACGTCATGACCTGTTTGGAAATCAGGCGGACAGGCTGGCGCGACCCTTGCCACGACGGTTCGCGAGAATCGCGCGACCGGCACGGGTACGCATCCGCAGGCGGAAGCCGTGGGTCTTGGCGCGACGACGGTTGTTCGGCTGGAAGGTGCGCTTGCTCACTCGGGGGCTCCAGAAAGAATCGGTAGTGCGCGGGGTGTCGACCTGGCTGTCACCGTGCGCCCACGAGTAGCTCGTATTACGCCCGAGTGCACCGCTCCCGATCACTCACGCGATCTATGCCCATCGGAGGCAGGCGGCAGCAGCCATCGACAACTCGACCTGGTTACGGTACGCGCGGCTACGCCATCCGGTCAAACCAGCGCCCTCCGAGAGACACTATCCACAGGCTGGGGACAACAACTTGAACCGCACGGGTCGCCCTGACTACCGTGGCTGAACTCCGGTTCGTTCCCTTCTCCCTGCCCCGCCCGGTTTACATCCTGACCTTTTCCCAGAACCACACGTTCGTGGGACCCATGAGAGAGCGTGCCCTGTGGCTGACGTACCTGCCGATCTTGCCGCAGTGTGGCCACGAGTACTGGAGCAACTTCTCGGAGAGGGCCGCGGGCAGGGCGTCGAGGCGAAGGACGAGCACTGGATCAAGCGCTGCCAGCCGCTGGCCCTGGTGGCGGACACCGCGCTCCTCGCAGTTCCGAACGAGTTTGCGAAGGGCGTGCTCGAAGGGCGCCTCGCGCCGATCGTCAGTGACGTGCTGAGCCGCGAGTGCGGCCGCCCGATCCGTATCGCGATCACCGTCGACGACTCCGTCGGCGAGCCCCCCGTCCCCTCGCCGCCCTCCCAGCCCCGCTACGAGGAGCAGGAGCGCCCGTCCCCCCAGGGCCGGGACCCGTACGACACCCAGCGCCACGACGGACGCGACGGACGCGACATCCACGACGGTCGTGACGCACGGGACGGGTACGAGGGCTACGGCCGCCACCGCGCCGACGACCACCGGTCCGGCCGCGCCGACCAGCACCAGGGCTCGCCCGGCGACCAGCTGCCGCCCGGCCGCCCGGACCAGCTCCCGACCGCCCGTCCCGCGTACCCGGACTACCAGCGCTCCGAGCCCGGCGGCTGGCCCCGGCCGTCCCAGGACGACTACGGCTGGCAGCAGCAGCGCCTCGGCTTCCCGGACCGCGATCCCTACGCGTCGCCCTCACAGGACTACCGGCCGCAGTCGATGGACCGGCCCCCCTACGACCAGCAGCGCCCGGACTACGACCAGCCGCGCTCCGACTACGACCAGCACGGCGACCGACGAGGCCGGCGCGAGCGTCCCGAACCGCCCGCGGGCAACGGACACGTCCACCGCGGCGGGCCGGTCGGTTCCTCGAACTCCAGCGGCGCTCCGGGCCCACTGGCCGCGCAGCCCGCGCCGGCGGCCGGCCCCGGCGAGCCCACCGCACGCCTGAACCCGAAGTACCTCTTCGACACGTTCGTCATCGGTGCCTCGAACCGCTTCGCGCACGCCGCCGCGGTCGCCGTCGCCGAGGCGCCTGCAAAGGCGTACAACCCCCTCTTCATCTACGGGGAGTCGGGTCTCGGCAAGACGCACCTGCTGCACGCGATCGGGCACTACGCGCGCAGCCTCTATCCGGGCACGCGCGTGCGGTACGTGAGCTCCGAGGAGTTCACCAACGAGTTCATCAACTCCATCCGCGACGGCAAGGGCGACAGCTTCCGCAAGCGCTACCGCGAGATGGACATCCTGCTCGTCGACGACATCCAGTTCCTCGCGGACAAGGAGTCGACGCAGGAGGAGTTCTTCCACACCTTCAACACGCTCCACAACGCGAACAAGCAGATCGTGCTCTCCAGCGACCGGCCGCCGAAGCAGCTGGTCACGCTGGAGGACCGGCTGCGGAACCGTTTCGAGTGGGGTCTGATCACCGACGTCCAGCCGCCCGAGCTGGAGACGCGTATCGCCATCCTTCGCAAGAAGGCGGTGCAGGAGCAGCTCAACGCCCCGCCGGAGGTGCTGGAGTTCATCGCGTCCCGTATCTCGCGCAACATCCGCGAGCTGGAGGGCGCGCTGATCCGGGTGACTGCGTTCGCGTCGCTCAACCGGCAGCCGGTGGACCTGGGCCTGACGGAGATCGTCCTCAAGGACCTGATCCCCGGCGGCGAGGACTCGGCCCCCGAGATCACGGCGACGGCCATCATGGCGGCCACCGCGGACTACTTCGGGCTGACGGTGGACGACCTGTGCGGCTCCTCGCGCAGCCGCGTCCTGGTCACGGCACGCCAGATCGCCATGTATCTGTGCCGTGAGCTCACCGATCTGTCGCTGCCGAAGATCGGCGCGCAGTTCGGCGGCCGCGACCACACGACCGTCATGCACGCCGACCGCAAGATCCGCGCGCTGATGGCCGAGCGCCGCTCGATCTACAACCAGGTCACCGAGCTCACGAACCGCATCAAGAACGGCTGACAGGCACCGCCGTACGCCGCCGAGGGCGCCCCGGGACACGCTCCCGAGGGCGCCCTTCGCGTTCCCCGGAGCTTCCTCAGGGCGTTTCAGGGCGTTTCAGGGCGCTCCCGAAGCAGCGCCAGGGCTGTCCCGGACGACCCCAGGACAGCGCCAAGGGAGTCCCTGAGGCCCTTCACGCGCCGATCCGAACCGTCTCGGGCCCCGGCCCGGGTCGCACGCGAGTCTCCCCCCGAGTCACCTGCTGTTCGAATACGAGCCCGGTTACGGCCACTCTCCACAGATTCGGCGACTTTCTTGCGTCCACACCCTGGGGACCGCGAAGTTATACAGATCGTGTCCACAGGAGCCACAGTCGAAAAATCATCAGGCCAGCTCAGCGGGTTGTGGATCGGTGGACAAAAGATCTCCACAGGCTGTGGACGAAGAAAAGATCCACAGGCTGTGCAGGAAGTTGTCCACCGGCGGCCCACAGGCAGGAGTCGGTTGTCCCCAGCGATCGGCAGCTTCTCCACACCTCTGTCCACTGTTCGGCAACGCGACGCGCCATCTCACCGTGTCGAGTGAAAGGCGTCACACCAAGGTGTCCGACCGGCCTGTGGGGAACAGGCCCAAACCTGGGGACGGCGCTGGGGAGAAGTCGGGCCAGCCTGTGCATCGAGTGTGCAGAACTTTTCGCTGTCCACAGAAGAGCCGGGTTTTCCACTGCCCCCGCCCACAGGGTCGGTGGACAAAAAATCGCTGCTGAGCTGCGAAAACACGGTTATCCACGGTTTCCACAGCCCCTACTACTACTGACAACTAGAGAGAGCTTGGAATCCGTTTCGAAGACGGGGCTGTGCACAACTCGTCCTCGGAGGCTCGGGTGCCGCTCGGAGCGACTTGACCCAGGGAGGCACCGACTGTCAGTGCGGTGCGTCAGACTGGTCCCCGGTGTCCTCCCCCTCACAGGGTTCGACGACACCTCGACAGACGACGAAGGCCAGCAGGGCGACAGCGCCGGCAACAGACGGAGGCGGCAACGGTGAAGATCCGGGTGGAACGCGACGTACTCGCGGAGGCAGTGGCCTGGGCGGCACGCAGCCTCCCGGCCCGTCCGCCGGCGCCTGTGCTCGCCGGCCTCCTTCTGAAGGCCGAGGAGGGCGCCCTGAGCCTCTCCAGCTTCGACTACGAGGTCTCGGCCCGCGTCTCCGTGGACGCCGAGATCGACGAGGAGGGCACGGTCCTCGTGTCCGGCCGTCTCCTCGCCGACATCTGCCGCGCCCTGCCCAACCGCCCGGTGGAGATTTCCACAGACGGTGTACGGGCGACCGTGGTCTGCGGCTCCTCGCGATTCACACTCCACACCCTGCCTGTGGAGGAGTACCCGGCGCTGCCGCAGATGCCGACGGCCACGGGCACCGTCCCCGGTGAGGTCTTCGCCTCGGCGGCCGCCCAGGTCGCCATCGCGGCAGGGCGGGACGACACCCTCCCCGTCCTCACCGGTGTGCGCATCGAGATCGAGGGCGACACCGTCACCCTCGCCTCCACCGACCGCTACCGCTTCGCGGTCCGCGAGTTCCTGTGGAAGCCGGAGAACCCCGAGGCGTCCGCGGTCGCCCTGGTGCCCGCCAAGACGCTCCTGGACACCGCCAAGGCCCTCACGAGCGGCGACAGCGTGATCCTGGCGCTGTCCGGCTCCGGCGCGGGCGAGGGCCTCATCGGCTTCGAGGGCGCCGGCCGTCGTACGACCACGCGCCTCCTTGAGGGCGACCTCCCGAAGTACCGCTCGCTGTTCCCGACCGAGTTCAACTCGATCGCGGTCATCGAGACCGCCCCCTTCGTGGAGGCCGTCAAGCGTGTGGCCCTGGTGGCCGAGCGGAACACCCCGGTGCGCCTCAGCTTCGAGCAGGGCGTGCTGATCCTGGAGGCCGGTTCCAGCGACGACGCACAGGCTGTGGAGAGGGTCGACGCCCAGCTGGAGGGCGACGACGTCTCGATCGCCTTCAACCCGACGTTCCTGCTCGACGGCCTGAGCGCCATCGACTCGCCGGTGGCCCAGCTCTCCTTCACGACGTCCACGAAGCCCGCGCTGCTGAGCGGCAAGCCGGCTCTGGACGCCGAGGCGGACGAGGCCTACAAGTACCTGATCATGCCGGTGCGCCTGAGCGGCTGACGGCCGGTGCTCGTCGGCCGGGCCCGCCCCGGCCGACGACGAAGCCGCAGGTGGGTGTGTACGTCTGAGCGCGTATGCCCACAGGTGTGCGTGAGCGTCCGGGTTTAGGCTCAGACACAGGTACGAAAGTGCCCTCACGCCACGTCGCAAACCAAAGGAACAACTGATGGAGCTCGGTCTCGTCGGCCTCGGCAAGATGGGCGGCAACATGCGCGAGCGGATTCGCCGCGCAGGCCACACCGTCCTCGGATACGACCGCAACCCGGACCTCGCCGATGTCCACAGCCTCGAAGAACTTGTGGGCAAGCTCAAGGGCCCGCGCGTGGTGTGGGTGATGGTCCCGGCCGGTGCCGCGACCCAGTCCACCGTCGACGAACTCGGCGATCTGCTGGAGCCCGGCGACGTCGTGGTCGACGGCGGGAACTCGCGCTGGACGGATGACGAGAAGCACGCCGAGGAGCTGGCGGCCAAGGGCATCGGCTTCGTGGACGCGGGTGTCTCGGGCGG